>JBDTZT010000537.1:0-3616 GCA_040005005.1 Actinomycetota bacterium | reverse complement strand
AGACAGTTTCAGATGTTGCGCACGCCCACGGTGCGCGCGTTGTTTGTGACAACACGTTTATGTCGCCCTACTTGCAACAACCGATTGAGTTCGGCGTTGATATTGTCGTTCATTCAACCACCAAATATTTAAACGGTCATTCCGATTCAGTCGGCGGTTTTGTTGCTTTGAATGATGAAACAGACGCGGAATGGATTCAGTTTATTCAAAATTCGGTCGGTGCGATTCTTTCGCCTTTTGATTCGTTTCTGGTTCTTCGCGGCACAAAAACTCTGGCGGTCAGAATGGAAGCACACGATAAAAACGGCCGTCAGGTGGCGAATTTTCTGGCGGAACATCCGCGCATTCAGAAAGTTTATTATCCGGGTTTGGTGTCACATCCGCAGCACGAACTGGCAAAACGTCAGCAAAAAGGTTTCGGCGGAATGGTTGCATTTGAAACAGGTTCGTTTGATAATGCAAAAAAGGTTTTGGAAAGTGTCAAACTTTGTATTTTGGGAGAAAGTTTGGGCGGCGTTGAATCGCTGATTTCGCATCCGGCGACCATGACGCACGCATCCGTTCCGATCGAGAAACGCGAACAATTAGGAATTACCGACGGGCTTGTGCGGATTTCCGTCGGAATTGAAGATGTCGAGGACATTATTGCAGATTTAGACCAAGCACTTAGTTAGTCAAGAGTCGAGAGTCGAAAGCCGCGAGTCAAAAAGCAATATTTCAACGGACTCGCTACTTACGATTCACCACTCACGACTCGTTAAATTATGTTGATTGTTGAAACACATGCTACGTCCCATATCGGGCGTGTCCGCAAGGGCAATGAGGACAATTATCTCTTGTTGAATATCTCCGGCGCGAAAGCGTGGATGAGTTCACAAGACCCGGAAGAATTCGTTATCGAATCGCAACGATTTGAAGTTGACGATAGCGGTATTATTTTAGCCGTTTCCGACGGAATGGGCGGCGCGTTGGCAGGCGAAGTTGCCAGCCAGCTGGCGGTGGAAACTGTCAGCAAAAAGTTTTTGGATGAGGATCCTGAACAAACTATCGCGCCTCACAATTTTAGCGACTCTTTGATTGGAAATCTTTATGAAGCAACGCTTTACGCCAATCATTTAATTCATCAGCAAGGACGTTCCGACCCGCAATATCAGGGAATGGGCGCAACTTTTACCGGAATCGGCATCACTCATGATGCGGTTGATTTGATTCAAGTCGGCGACAGTCGCGCTTATCTGGTTCGCCACGGCAATATTTATCAAATAACCAAAGATCAATCGCTCGTTCAGCAATTGATCGACGCAAATCAAATTTCTGCCGAAGAAGCCGAAACTCACGCGCTAAAAAACGTAATTCTTCAAGCACTCGGCGCACAAAGCGAGATTTTCCCAGTGTCGGCCCGGTTAATGCCGCAGCGCGGTGATATTCTTTTACTTTGCAGTGACGGTTTATCGAATAAAATCGGCGGTGTTGATATGCAAAGAATTGTTCTTGAATATATTGACCATTTGGAAATGGCTTGCGCCGAACTTGTCAAAAAAGCTAATGAAAATGGCGGTGAAGACAATATTACAGTCATTCTTGCAAAAATTACCGGAGATGAATTACCCGAACCGGCCGAAGATGAAGTTAGACTGGAACTCTTAAATATCGGCAATATCCATGACACCGCCGACCAGGATACTGCGGAAATCCTTGAATAAGAATAAAAAGCGGAAGTGAAAAAAGCTTATCCAGGTCAGACGCTTTTTCACTTGCGCTTTTTATTCACTTTCTCTCCATTCAGGTAATTCTTTCTCGGCTGAAATTTTGCGGACATAAATCGAAGAGCCTTTGATTTGAATGACCTCGACCTTTTCACCTTCGATTAAAGGTGTTTCTTCATCAATCGGAAAAGCCGTCCAGGTCGAACCGAAAACTTTTACCGCGCCTTCGTGAAGTGCGCCTTTACTGGCGAGCGATACCGTCCCGATTTTTCCCGGCAGTGAATCAACCCCCATTTTGATGGTTTCTTCGTCGCCGTGTGAAAAATAATTGGAGAAAATCGTGCGCGACATTGCCGTTAAAACACTCGATACCACGGCAAACGCCAAAAACTGCCAACCGAAGCCGAATCCTAAAAAGCCCGCCAAGGCGGCCACAAACGCTCCGACACCAAACCAAAACAGCACAAAACCAAGCGTAAAAATTTCGGCGATAATCAACCCGACACCCAAAATTATCCACAAAATCCAAGCTAGTTGTTCCATTTTATTCCGTTAAAAGGCTTCCCGCCAAAATCATAGCATAACCGCTTGTCTTTTGTTATATTGCCTGTTCATTGGAATTATTTTGAACTTGAAACTTTGAACTTCAAACCTAGTCGTGTTAATCTTTTTAATCATGCTTGGGTGGCGGAATTGGTAGACGCACAGGACTTAAAATCCTGTATTCTTCGGAGTGTGCGGGTTCGATTCCCGCCCTAAGCACCAGTTTAGAATCAACAAGCTAAGAGCATCTTGCAAGATGCTCTTTTCCTTTGTATTGCCCTTTTGTGTACCGCTTGTGTGCCAAAGCTTAAAAAGTCTTAAAAATTTTGCTAATATCAGATAATATCTAATGACAAAAAAAAGTTAAGCAGCTAGATTAAGTTGTGTCAAAACCGACCCTTTTTGATACAAATGTATCTAAATCTTTGTTCGTTGCATCATAGAATTCATGAAACCCATTTATTTGGCAATAATGTTGGCTCTATTTTCCATAACTTTACCTAACAAAATTCAGGCACAAATTATTGAAAATAAGGAATCGAGAGCTTTCTCTGAATACGAAGATCAAAAAGCGAAGATTGACGAGGAAATAAAACAATTGAAAGCTCAAGAATGGGCAGGTGAATATAATATGTTTGATGAGTTTCTAACGGTTGCTCCAAAATCAGGGTTTGCTTTTTTCCTACGAAAAGGTATTGGAGATTACGGTTATAGTACAGGTGATGTTCAAATGTCCGACGGGAAATTAAATCTTATCTCTAAAAAGCCGAATAAATGGGAACCTCTTTCGATATTTTCGTCTGAAATAATTCCTGTCTTGTGGGGTGAAAGACATTATTTAATCCCGAGCAGTGAAATGATGAGATTTATAAACACTATTAATGAAGGATATGAACCTGGCTCAAAACTGACTTTCTTTGGCAATAGATTCTTTTTACGAACCGGAGATGAAGATAAACAAGTAAGTAGAATGCCCAATATACCAGAACAGTGGCGGGACTATTTGCTGAAAAAGCCGATCAGAGCAAGAATTTTAGAAATTGGCGAAAGTATTGAAAGTGTTGATGAATATGGTGAACAACAAAAAGTAACAACTGTTATATTGAATGTCGGCAGTAACAGCGGCGTCAAAGAAGGAATGGAATTTATGACAATTAGTCCGTCAGGCGTTCATGAAGACGTGATAATTACAAAAGTTGAGAAAGTTAAGTCTCAAGGGAAAGTTATTAAAAGTGGGCTTTACGCAACTTCACCTGATTTGAATTGGAAACTTTCGACAAGCGGAAGGGATATTAAATAATTGTCTTTTGTTGAGGATGTAAAATAGATTGTGTAACTGTTCATTAAAAATTAACCTAAAACAGTGA
>JBDTZT010000536.1:0-3623 GCA_040005005.1 Actinomycetota bacterium | reverse complement strand
GGATTTGATATTTATCGTCAAAAGTAACCAGCAACGAACCGTTGCCGACCGGAATATCTCTCATATTTTAGATTTTGGATTTTAAATTTAATTTAATTTTACCGTTTGCTCAATCGTTGAATCCAAATCTCTTTTAATTTCTGCGCTGAAGCCGATGATTTTTTTGACCAATTTGCCTTTTCTGTCAAAGACGGCGGTTTGCGGAATGCTGTCGGATTCGCCGAAAATAAAGCGCGTCAGTTCGTCTTCGGGCGTCGCGAGCGGGTAGTCAATCTCCAGTTTTTTGACAAACGCGGGCACTTTCGGACGATCGTCGTCGCCGCCGACGTGCAAACCGATGACTTCCAGATTCTCTTTGCCGTATTTTGCTTGAAGTTGTTTCAAATGCGGAATTTCTTCGAGACACGGCGGGCAATAGGTCGCCCAGAAATCCAAGATAACGACCTTGCCTTGCAAATCTTTTAGTTTGCTTGTCGTTCCATCGGCGTTTGTCTTGCTGTCAATGCTCGTCCACGCCATTTCTGCAAGCAGTTTTGACGGCGGCAGCGGCTGATTTGTAACGGGGATTTCGTTGATCGAAACGGGTTTGTTGCCGATCGAAACCGGCGCGGCAGCCGGGCGGCAGGCGATCGCAAGTAAAAAGTAAAAAGTAAAAAGGCAAAAGTAAAAATGTCGCATAAGAAAGTTAATGGTAAATCGGAAATCGTTAATTGTAAAAGAAAATCGCCATTTACCATTTACCATTTACCATTTACCATTGATTTGTGAGTTTTTATCCCGACCAGATCAACGAACTTTTTTCCGCGCCGCAACGCGCCGGGAAAGCCGCAAAAACAAACGCGATCGGCACGGGCGCGAGCTTTGTTTGCGGTTCATTCGTTCGGTTTTATCTGGAAATTGACTTGCAAACGAAGGAAATCCGCGGCGCAAAATATAAAACGAACGGCTGCGGTTTTGCGATTGCGGCGGCGGAAATTTTGACGGGAAAAATCAAGGGACGGAGACTCACCGAACTGCACGGATTAAATCACGCCGAACTATTTGAAGAACTTGAATCCGAACTCGGCAAATTTGCCGCCGAGCGCACGCATTGCGCGGAGATTTGTTTTGATGCTTTGCAATCTGCATTAACCGATTTCCGCGCTTTTCAACTCGAAGAATTTGCGGGCGAAAAGGCTTTGATCTGCACTTGTTTCGGCATTTCGGAAGAAACGATTGAAACAATAATTGCTGAAACCGGCGCGGCAACCATCGAAGAAATCGGCGCGGTTTGTAGCGCGGGAACGGGCTGCGGTTCGTGTCAGTTTTTGATCCGGGAATTGATTGACGTTTACGAACGCGAGAGCTAGAAAACTTTCAGGAAAGATTTTTTATGTGTTATAATCGGAAAACTTAAACCGCTTTCGAGGCGGAAAATTTATTTATAAAGGAATTAAATCGGGTTTTAATAAAATCCAAAATCTAAAATTCAAATTAAAAGATGGACGGTCCTGCCAGTAGTTTCTTACTTTTTTTTCAAGACACGGCTTCGCATGCTTCATTGACATCAACCGAAGTGTTAATTTATTTTTTCTTAATCTTTTTATTGGTTGGGCTCAATGCCTTTTTCGTCGCGTCTGAATTTTCGCTGGTCTCCGTCAGGAAAACGCGCATTGAAGCGCGTGCCGAAGAAGGAAGTAAAAGCGCGGCGGCGGCTTTGCGGCTGCTTAATAACCCGACGATTTTTATTTCCGCCGTCCAGCTCGGCGTAACCTTGGCTTCGCTGGCGCTCGGCGCAATCGGCGAACCGACCTTAGAGAAATTGCTTGAACCAATCGCTGCCAAAATTACCACCGAAGGAACAACCGCCGCCATCATTGCCAATGCCGCCGCCATTGTTATTGCTTTCACGCTGATAACTTTTCTGCACGTAGTTTTAGGCGAACTCGTACCGAAAATGTTCGCTTTGGAGAAATCGGAAACTTTTGCGTTGTTTGCGGCCCGACCGCTCGAACTTTTTGCCAAAATCTTTTCGCCGATACTTTGGGTTTTGAACAAGGTCGGCGGTTTATTCGGCAAATTGCTCGGTTTGAAAGCATCTCTGGACGAAAGCGCGGTTTACACCGAAGACGAGATTCGCCAACTCGTAAAGATTTCGCAGGAAAGCGGGCATTTAAACGCGGAAGAAAGGCGGCTTATCAATAAGGTTTTTGAATTTTCGGAAACGACCGTCAAAGAAGCAATGATTCCGCGCACGGAAATCGTTGCTATTTCGGAAAGCTGTTCGCTCGAAGAAATCGCCAAGGCATTTCGCCAGCACGCTTATTCGCGGCTGCCCGTTTATCGCGGCTCGCTCGACGATATTGTCGGGTTTATTCACAGCAAGGATCTGATGCCGTTTCTGCTGCGTCCGAAACTGTTCAAGCTCGAAAAGGTCGTCCAAAAACCGATGTATGTTGTTGACACGGCGCGGCTCGAAGACGTTTTGCGGCAAATGCAGCGCGAAAAATTTCACTTCGGCTTTGTCGTTGACGAACACGGCGGCGTAGAAGGAATCATCACGCTCGAAGACCTTTTGGAAGAAATCGTCGGCGATATTTCCGACGAACACGACGAGGAAGTCAACGAACAGATTCAGCCGCAGCCCGACGGAAGTTTTGCGCTTGACGGCGGACTCGCGATCCGCGATCTGAATCGTCGTCTGAAAATGAATCTGCCCGTTTCCGAAGGCTACACGACGATTGCCGGATTCTTAATGAGCGAAGCCGGACAGCTTTTAAGCGAAGGCGAAACCGTGCCGTTCAACGGTCACATTTTCAAAGTCGAAAAGGTTGATAAACGCCGGATTATAAAAGTTCGGATGGAAAAAGTTGCAGCATAGGTAACTTAATAAAGTTTGAAGTAATCTTTCATAAAAAACCTTTTTACTAAAAAATAGGGAGAAATTCGCAATGAAACTCAGATTTTTATTTTTGCTTTTAGCCACCACTGTTTTTTCGACCTTCTCGTTTGCGCAGGACAAGAATATCGCGATCGAAATTTCTCTGAAAGATTTAAAAATTCTGACGACCAATAAAAATGTTCCGGTCAAGATCAAGATCACAAATAAATCTGAGCAAATATTAAATACCGGTGACCTCGGCGACCTCTTTCTATATTTTTCAAAATGCCGCAAAGTTGAAATGTGTTACCGGCAAGGCGATCTGTTATTTGGAATCGTTAAAATTAAATCTAAAACTTTGAAAAAGGATAAATCGCTCGAATTTGAAAGCAATTTGAGCGATTTGATTTGGATTGATGAGCTCTCAAGTTATCGTTACGACCGGAAAAACTTTGAAACGATTCCGGCGGAAAATATCTACTTTTACGCAGCGATCCCGACACGCAAAGATGTCTTGCCGAAAGGCGTTCGATTGCCCGAAGATTTTCTCTCGAATCAAATTGCCGTCAGTTTGAATTCAAAATAATCCGCGAATTTAACCGCGCAACAATTTCAGCCGTGAAAACTTCGCGGCTGTTTTTGTTTTTCAAATCGATTCACGCTAAATTTAATCTACAAGTTTTTTTATTGCCGAAGAAATCCGCCGAATTTATGAAAAAAATCAGGAATGCGATAAGTCTTATGGGGGTGTTTTCAGCGTTTT
>JBDTZT010000535.1:0-3624 GCA_040005005.1 Actinomycetota bacterium | reverse complement strand
CGGAATCAATTCGTCAATAAACGAATGAACGCTCGAAGTCTGCTCGGCATCAGCCGTTACCACCCATAATATGCCGAGTCCCCAAAGTCCCGGTCCATCCGTTCTATACCTAATAAAGGGTACGTCGCCGCCTTCGCTAACGTGGTCTAAATTGCTCGCTTTATCCAGTAAAACAGTTTCAAAGTCATTTCCGCCCTCGTGAATAACTTGCCAATCTAATTGGCGTTTGTTTTCTCCAGCAACAACTGTTTTCGCTTCCGGCAAATTGTTCGCATAAAACTTTTCAAATCCCGAAGGATAAAATAAATTAAGTATTCTTGCCTTGGAACTTGTCACTTGAAAGCGGTGCCGGGTATTTTTCGGGATCGAAATAAAAGCTCCTTTTTTTGCCTGATAGACCGCATCTCCCACCCAAAAAGTAACCGAGCCGTCCATCACATAAAATGTTTCAGCTTGATTTTCGTGTAAATGCCACGGAGTTTGAGTTGTATCGTCAGATAACTGCTCAACGATGGAAAATACTCCGTCCGTATCCTTGCCCGCTGCCAGTATCGTATAGACGGAGTTATCACTGACATACACGGGCGAGTTATCTTGATTTCTTAGCGTCGCTTCCGGGATTTTCATAATCATTTCTCCCTCAAAGTTGCAAGGTAAAAATTTTACTCAGCATCTGTTGCAGCAATAATTTAAAGTCGAAAGCGAGATAATTTACCCTAAACTTCCTGATTAATTAACCATTGACGCTAGCAACGCCAATGGTTAATCGATGTATTAGCGAATCCTTTTTGTTATTTAAATGCTTCGAGCATTTTCTGATTCTCCGGTCTGGAGAAAAAATTGTCGTAAGCGTTGTTCAAAGGACCGATATACGTCCCGAAAAAATTAAAGACATCCTTCTGTTTGGACTTGGCGCGTTCGGCATCAAGCTCCGTAAGATTCGTTTGCATCTCGGCGCAGAGTGCCTGGACGTTGGTGACGATGACGCCGGCTTGCGTCAAACGCCTCAGCGAAATCTCGTGAATCTCCTTTGTCCACGCGGCGCAGGCATCGGCGACGACATAAACGTCATAGCCTTCTGCAACGGCTGTGATGGCGGGAAACACGACGCATAAATCGGTTGTAATGCCGCCCATAATCAGTTTTTTTCTGCCGGTGGCTTTGACGGCTTCATTGAATTTCGGGTCCTGCATCGAGTTGAGATATTGCTGCCGGTCAATCGTCTCGACATCGGGAAATTGCTTCGTCAAATCGGAAAACGTCGCGCCCGCCGGACTTTTCGCGCCGCCGCCGGTTGTTGTCATCACGACCGGCAATTCATACATCCTGGCAATTTGCGCCAGAGCGAGCGTGTTGTTTTTAATTTCCTGCGGGGTTGCCGACTGGCAGCCCAAGATAAGCTCGTTCTGGTAATCAATAAGTAATACCGCCGCATTGTCCGGCGTGATTTTCCCTAAATAATCGCTGGTTCTCATAATTTTTTCCTCCTGATTGCTACCTTCTGATTTCTACATTTTTATTCTATTAGCCGAGCGTTCGTTGTTTCGCCCTTTATTTGTCACTAACTTGTAAAAAATTGTCTCCAAATCAAGACCATCTCCTTTCTAATTCTTATCTAACCCATTTCGACAATTTTTCAGTCCGCACGATCACTGCGATAAGAACGATGTTGGCATCGCCGCCCCGCCGGTTTTGCTGCCGCAAATAAGTAATTTCCGCAGTCAGACGCTTGTTCACAGTTTTATTAAACCCAATGGAAATCCGATTTCGCTCCCAGCGGCTCAGTTTCCCGTCATAGGTCACTTCGTCGGCAGCGACGAGGCTGAAATCAAAGTTTTTAATTTTGAGCGGATATTTAAAGCGCAGACGGTTATGATAACGAGTCGAATCATCAAAACCGGCGCGAAATCTGCGCTCGAACATACTGCGGTCGACAAGCGTTCCTTTTCCGATTGGCAGTCCAAACTGAACGGAGAAGCGAACTTGATTTTCGTGATAACGGCGGTTCATCACGGGCGAGGCAATATAAACGTAGCTCGGCGCAACGGTCAAATATTTGTTTAATTTGAAGGGAATTTCGGCGATTATGGCTTTCGCCCGTAATCCAAAGCCGTAGCCGACGGTTAAGTTGACATCAACTGAATCGGAGAGCGGCACGGATAAACTGAGAGCCGGAATCAATGCGTTGGTCGTTTGGCTGTTGACCGCATCGGCAATCGGTTCTTGCGCCGTGGCGATCATTGCTGAAAAGAAAAATAGTAATAAATTTTTACAAATGAACGAGAATAAAAATTCAAAACCATCGCTTTTTTCCGCATCCTTTAATAGTGCGAATCTTTTGTTAATTTTCTTTCTCATCCCTTGTTCACTTTAAGTTTTGAAATTTTTATCAAATTTCTTAACGGTTAAATGTCCGGCTGGTATCGGCAAAAACTCATGCACCGAGAAACTGTTTGCTGATTTCCGCTTCACTGATTTCTCTACGCCGCTTCTGCTCTCGGCTTAGAGCGAAACTGCCGGAAGATATAAGCGACGATTTTGATACTTCTTCTAAAATTATTTTTAGTGTAAGAAAATATCTTAAAGAAATCCGTTACTTGATGCTTTCGGTTTTCGAGAGAATGTTTCAATTTTTGCGCTATTAAACTAATTTTGAATATTTACAGGAACAGGAAGTCGAAATATATTATTTCGTGCGGTAAGCGGAAGGAGATATGCCAACGAGTTTGTGAAACTGCGTCGAGAAATGACAGTGATTGACATAGCCGACTGCTGCGGCAATCTCTATAATCGGCTTTTTTGTTTCGGTCAAAAGTTGTTTGGCGCGTTCGAGCCGCTGATGAACGACGTAGGCGTGCGGCGCGTAGCCGGTTGATTTCTTTAGGGCGCGGGAAAAGTGATACGGACTCATCCCGACGATTTCGGCAACCTGCGTGAGCGAAAGATTAAGGTCAAGGTGAGCTTCAATATATTCAACCGCACGGCGCAGTCTCGCGCCCGATAAGCCGCCGGAAAATTCGCGCAAATGTTGGGCTGCGACTGAATAATTGCGGAGCAGATGCACGGCGAGAGTTACCGCTAACGACTCGATGTAGATTCTACCGACCGCGCTCGGATTCTTAAATTCCGAGTAAAGTGTCGCTCCGATTTGCGTGATAAAAGCATCCCGAATCTGGTAATCTTCTCTAATCTCGACTTCATTGCCGCGAAATGTTTCACCCGCCGCGCGTTCGATAAATTCCGGCTCCAAATCGAACATCACGAATTCAGAATTTTGCTCCCATAAAAGCGTGTGTGGTTGGTAAGCGGAAGTGATAAAGACATTTTCCGAAGTCAGTTTTTGAGACTTTCGGCGGCGGCTGATCGCCGATAAAGTAACCGCCTAGCGGAATAATAGTTTGAAAGGCGCGATAGTTTGAATGGCGCGATGATTGTGAACCGGATAGCGGCTGAAAGAAGTAGCGAGATAAGTTACATCCAGCCCGTTCCATTTAAGTGGCAATGAAACGGAGTTCGACGGAAGATCGTCAGCATTATTAATAATCAGCAATGATTTTTGATTTCCCGACATCCGTTTTTCGACTAACCCAAATTAAATGTAATCTACATTACCAAACAAAGAAA
>JBDTZT010000033.1:0-12271 GCA_040005005.1 Actinomycetota bacterium | reverse complement strand
CTGCTTTGCCACTACGCCGAATCGCGTCCCGAATGGAAGAAATATCTGTTTATGGACGATCTGGCGGAAGAAGATGTGAGACTCGCGGCTTGATCACGGCGGATTGCCAAGGCTTTTGACAATCCGTCCGTTTCACTCCATTTTTATCCCTATTTGCCGGAAATATTGTTTGATAGACTTTTTATTTTGCAAATAATAGAATTATTTCTTGTGAAAAACTTATCAAAGAATTTTTATGGCAAATCCAACTGAAAAATCAGATTATACATTTCGACTTTTTGCTCCAACCATCAAAACCGCGAGCTTGATCGCCGATTTTAACGATTGGCAGGAAATTCCGATGGATAAATCGGACGACGGTTATTTTCAAACAACCCAAAATCTCGCTGACGGCTTTTATCAGTATCGCTTTATCATCGCTTCAAAAAGCTGGTTTTACAAAGAAGATGAACTGAAGACAATTACCGATCCTTACGCCACAGACGTTGATCCCGAAACTCAAAATTCGATTCTGAAATTAAAAAACGGCGAGAAAATAGTTGACGAATATGTTTGGCAACATGATGAACCGTTTTTACCGCAAAATAATGCGATCGTGATTTACGAAATGCACGTCGGCGATTTTTCGGGCGGCGAAGCGGACTTATTTACTCGTGGAAAATATACCGATGTCGTCGCCAAACTCGATTATTTAGCCGAACTTGGCGTCAACGCGCTCGAATTGATGCCGCTCAAAGAATCGCCCGGTGATTTTAATTGGGGTTATTCGCCGATTCATTATTTTTCGCCGGATTCGGCCTACGGTTCGACCGAACAGTTGAAAGAATTGGTTGATAAATGTCACGCGCTCGGGATTCGCGTCATCGTTGACGGCGTTTACAATCATTCAAGCACCGACATGGCGCTGACGCAGATTGATCACGATTATTGGTATCGCCACGATCCGAAACAACCCGAACATAATTGGGGACCCGAATTCAATTACGAATTTGTGGACGAAAAACTAAATATAATGCCCGCCCGCGATTTTATTTATGATTCGATTCGCTTTTGGATCAAGGAATATCAAATTGACGGAATTCGTTTTGATGCCGCCAAAGAAATCCACAGTTTTGATGCGCTGCGCGATTTTGTGAGATTTTCGCGCGAAATGGCTTCGATGAAACCTTTCTTTACGGTCGCCGAATATATTCCGCCGTCGCCCGAAGTGACCGAACCGCTGGGGCCGATCGAAAGCTGTTGGAACGATTCGTTTATGTATATTTTGGTCAATTATTTAACGGGCGAAGACTCTGTTAATCTTGAAGAAATCAAAAACGCGATTGACGCAAAAAGGTTGGGTTATGAAAACGCGACCAGCGTAACGAATTATCTCGCCAACCACGACCAGAATCGCCTGTTTTTGAAACTCGGTGAAAAAGGAATTCTCGATTCGGAAGCATATCTCCGCGCCAGACTCGGGGCCTTGATTTTGCTCACGGCGGTCGGCGTTCCGATGATTTGGATGGGCGAAGAATTCGGCGAATATGTGCCGATGTCCCAGCAAAGCAACAAGATAAATTGGTCTCTGCTCGAAACGCCGGCAAACAAAGATTTGTTCGAGTATTACAAAACTTTGATCGCGCTTCGCAAGTCAAATCCGGCTTTTTATACGGCCAATGTCGAGTTTTTTCATGAAGACACGGAAAACGGCGTACTTGGATTTCGGCGTTTTGACGACAACGAAACGGGCGCTGTCGTCATTCTGAATCTTTCGGATAACGATCTGGAAAACTACGAAATTCCAAACTTCCCGGCTGATGGAGAATGG
Organism: Actinomycetota bacterium; assembly: GCA_040005005.1. Lineage (GTDB taxonomy): Bacteria > Acidobacteriota > Blastocatellia > Pyrinomonadales > Pyrinomonadaceae > JAFDVJ01. The sequence goes on along the minus strand of JBDTZT010000033.1, from coordinate 10,461 downwards.
CACGAATGGACGAAAAATTACAATCTTGAAGTGAACGAAAATCACTTTGTTTCAACCTTAAAACGCCGTGAAGGTTTGGTTTTTGTTAAAAATCAATCGTAAATGTTTAGAAACGGCAAGACAATTCGGCGGCCGCCGATAAATCAACTTGAAAAACTTTACAAAAACCAATATCCGAATATAACGGTTTCAAAATTGAAGCTGAAGACGGCGATTTTGATAAAACTGCCCTGACGGGCGATTAACCAAAACAAAAAATTGTCGCGATTTTGCCGTCTTAAATTTTTATAAATCGAGTTCCCAAGTTTCTCCAACCAAATCTTGCCCAAAACTGCGGTGAGACTCGGTTTTCACCACTTTGTAACCTTCTATCACGTAAAGACGGCGCGCCGCCGATAAAATGCTGTTGGTCCAGAGCGTGATTTTTTTGTAACCCGTTTTTCTGGCAAAACGCGTGCATTCTTCGATCAGACGCTTACCGATTCCCAAACCTCTGACTTTAGGGTCAACGATCAAAAGCCTCAATTTCGCCGTTGTTTCGTCTTTTTTGACGAGAAAAACCGCGCCGATATTTTCCCCGTCTTTTTCGGCAATCCAACAACGTTCGCGCTTCGAATCGAAATTTTTGATAAAATCCGCGACGATTTCAGCGACCAACCCTTCGTACTCTTCATCCCAATTGTATTCTTCCGCATAAATTTCCCCGTTTTTCTGGACCACCCAACCGAAATCACCGGCGTTCGGGTTTCGCAGAATAAACGATTTGTCTTCGGCCTTTTTTTCAGACAAAAGCGTTTCGATTTCGCTCATCGCTCTGACCAAACGATTTTGCCGATCCAAACTTAAATTATTCAAAAGCGTTTCGATTTGACGGCTCGACAGCAAGTTGAGAGTTTCAAATTCTGCAATACCCTTTTCCGTTAATTTAAGTAAGGTCTGCCGGGCATCAGTTTCGCTGCGCTCTTTGCCGATCAAACCGCGCTTTTCAAAATCGCGCAAAATACGGCTCAATTGTCCCGTGTCAAGACCCAATTCGTTTGAAAGCAGCGATGCCGTGCTGTTTTGCCGATGAGCAATCTCATAAATTATTCTGGCTTCGGTCAAAGAAAACGGACTGTCGAGCAGATGTTCGTTTAATAACCCGATTTGTTTGGTGTAAAATCGATTAAATTGGCGAACTTTTTCTGTTTGATTTTTCATAGTGCTTGACATCTTCAATTATTTACTTGATTTTGTCAACTATTATATTTCGGTTATTTATTTTGTGAAAAATTTTATGAAACTGATTTTTATATACGGCTCGCCCGCCGTCGGAAAATTAACTGTGGCGAAAGAAATTGCTGAGCACACCGGTTTCAAGGTGTTTCATAATCATCTTTCGATTGACTGCATCGAGCCGGTTTTCGAATTCGGTTCGCCGTCTTTTAAAAAGTTGATTGACCTGATTCGCTTTGAAACTATTGCCGAAGCCGCAAAAACCGGGCAAAATCTGATTTACACATTTTGTTACGCGAAAGATTTAGATGACGCGCATGTCGTGCGCATTACGGAAATTGTTGAAGAAAACGGGGGCTCGATTTGTTTTGTGCTACTCACTGCCGATAAAGTTGAATTGGAAAAACGGGCATTGGAAGAATCACGAAAAAAATACGGTAAAGCGAAATCGGTTAAAATGATGCGCCATTTTTTTGCTACTTACGATTTATTTTCCCCCGTTTCCAATCGTGAAAGTCTGATTATTGACAACACAAATCTTTCGGCTGAAAAAACGGCGCTAAAAATTATCGAAAACTTTAAATTGCAATAAAAAAGGAACGATTGATATAAATCGTTCCTTTATAAAATTTAGATTGATCTTTGAAACTATTTTTTCTTCGCGGACTTTTTGCCCGAAGCCGATTTTTTGTCGAAACCTTTCGTGACGCCGGGCGTTTTTGTTTGGGCTTTGGCGGCATTTTCCTTTTCAACTTTTTTGCCGGCGTGGGCTTCGTCCGAACGCATCAATTTGGTCGTATTTTCGACATCATCGGGTTTGACGGCAAAAAGCAAATCCGCCATATCGTCGGCGTGTTCTTCTTCAACGGCCAGAATTCCTTCCATCATCACCCGGGAAGTCGGGTCTTTATCGCCGAAAAAATTGACCATTTCGCGGTAAGTTTGAATGGCAATCCGTTCGGCCACCAAATTTTCCTTGATCATATCAGCCAGCGATTCGCCTTCGACATATTCGCTGTGCGCCCGCTTGGCGATAATGGCCGGGTTAAATTCCGGTTTTCCGCCAAGTTGCTTGATGCGCTCGGCAATTTGGTCGGCATGTCCTTGTTCTTCGATCGAATGCTGCAGAAATTCAGCGGCGACGCCTTCTTTATGAATGCCGCTCGCCATATAATAATGAAATTTGTAGCGCAAAACGCAGACGATTTCCGTCGCCAGGGCATCGTTCAAAATGCTGCAAACCTGATTTTTATCAAGTGCGTAATCCGGCGTGACCGCGCCTTCGTTGATTTCACGCCGGGCGCGCTCCCGAATTGTTTTAATGTCCGTCAAAAATTGTCCCATATTTAATCTCCCTTGTTTAATAATTATTTTGTTTCATACTACTGAATTTTGATCTAATTATAAACATAACTTAAGAGATTTGAAGTAAATGCAAAAATATTTTTCTGAAAATGAAATACTTAAATTGGTTGACGCCTTTGAAAGCGGCACCATCGCCCGTCAAGATTGGCGACACGCCGAACATTTGACGGTCGCGCTTTTTTATCTCTCGCGTCACGATTTTGAAACGGCTTTAGGTAAAATGCGCGGCGGAATTTTTAATCTTCTCAAATCTTTCGGCATTGATTTATCGAAAGAAATGCCCTATCACGAAACTTTGACCGTTTTTTGGCTGCAAACGGTTGACGGTTTCAGAACTTCAAAAAGTGGTGTTTCGATGCCTGAAATTTGTCACCAACTCGCCGCCAATTTCGACAAAGATTATCCGCTCCGATTTTACAGCCGCGAGCTTTTATTTAGCGACGAAGCCCGCGCCCGTTTTGTCGAAGCGGATTTAACTGAAATTTCTTAACCCTTCGGTTTTAGCGAACCGACATAAACCGCGCCGAGCCGGTTAAAATCATGCAAACTTTTAACCTGATGTTCGCCGGCAAACGTCCAATCGGCTAATTCTCTGGCTTGCGGTTCCATTACGCCGACTCTCGTAACACCGTTTGTAACTTCCAAATCGTAGATTATATTGACGTGTTTTTTTCTGGTCTTAGTTTCAGTGTAGCCGACATAAACCGGGCCGTAATCTAAATGCTTTCGCAAAGCCGCTGACGTAAATTTCGTCGCCGAATGAAAAACTTCTTTTGTCATTCCCCATTGCGGGTCATTAATTATGTCCCGGATGGTTTTTTCACTAACCGTTCCGTCATCTTCACAATCATAACTGCTCAGAATATCTTCTTGCGGTTTGGCGATTGATTTTGACGCGAATAACCACCATCTCAAACACGCCGCCCAACACGCTGACGGGTCTAATTGTCCTTCTGCCGGAAATAATCTGTAAAAACTGTCCATTATAATTTCTCCTGTATAAAAAATATCGGCGATTCTTCGCCTTTCACAAATAAATGCGTTTGAAATTCGGAAAAACTATCATTACCAGTGAAAATTTTTCGATTTTTTTTAATTGTGTTAAATTTATTGATGAAAACTGTCTTTTTTATCAATAAATGTCCGAATCAAATACACAGGAAATAACCGAATTGCTTCAAAAATGGAGCGGCGGCGACGCCGAGGCTTTGGAACAACTGACGCCGGTGATTTATTCGGAACTTCACCGCATCGCCAAACGCTATATGAACCGCGAACGCGACGGGCACACTTTGCAGACAACCGCGCTCGTCAACGAAGCCTATCTGCGGCTGATTGATTGGAAAACAGCAAAGTGGGAAAATCGCGCTCATTTTTTCGGCGTTTCGGCACAGCTTATGAGAAGAATTTTGGTTGATTTCGCGCGAAAACGTCCGAAGATTTCCGATCACGAAGCAGCGCGAAACGTTTCACTCGAAGAAGCATTTACCGTAACGACCGAAAAAAATGCGGATTTGGTCGCGCTCGATGAAGCGTTGAATGAACTGGCGAAATTTGACGAACGTAAAGCAAAAATCGTCGAACTGAAATTTTTTGGCGGTTTATCGGTCGAAGAAACAGCGGAAGTTCTGCGTGTTGCGCCGATCACCGTGATGCGCGAATGGCAAAAGGCAAAAGCGTGGCTTTATCGTGAACTGTCAAACACAAATGAAGATTAGCCACGAACAAACACGAAAGAACACGAAAGAACACGAAAAATTAAATCTTTTTTCTTGATTGTTCGTGTTTGTTCGTGGCTAAAACCTCTTATGAAAGCTGACCGCTGGAAACAAATTGACGAGCTTTTCGATGCTGTTTTGGATTTGCCCGAAGCTGCGCGCGAAAATTTTCTGTCCGTAAAATGCAACGGCGACGAAGATTTGAAACGTGAAGTTTTGTCGCTTCTCAAAGCAACCGCGAGTACGGGCAATTTTTTGGAAAAATCGGCAATGGGCGTTGCCGCAAAAAATCTTGCCGATGAGGAAACAATTACCTTTGACGCATATTTTCTCGGTCGGACGATTGGAACTTACCACATCGAAAAGCAAATCGGGGCGGGCGGAATGGGCGAAGTTTATCTCGCCTACGACGAAAAACTCAAACGAAAAGTCGCGCTCAAAATTTTGCCCGCCGAATACACTTCCAACGACGAACGGGTCAAACGCTTTGAACTCGAAGCGCGGGCAATTTCCGCGCTCAATCATCCGAATATCGTGACGATTTACGATGTCGGAAACGCTGCCGGCATTAATTTTATTGCCACCGAATTTGTTGAAGGCAAAACTTTGCGCGAACTGCTCGGCACAAATTTAAAGCTCAAAGATGTGCTTGCGATAATTCTCCAAACCTGCGACGCACTTTCAACTGCCCACAATTCCCGGATCATTCACCGCGACATCAAGCCCGAAAACATTATGGTTCGCCCCGACGGTTATGTAAAAATCCTTGATTTCGGTTTGGCAAAACTGAGCGAAATTGACCTCAACACGATGAAAAATTTCAAGCACACGGCCAAGGGCGTAATCATCGGAACGCCCGCTTATATGTCGCCCGAACAGGTTTCGGACGAAAATGTTGACCATCGCACCGATTTGTGGAGTATCGGCGTTGTTCTGTATGAACTTCTGACAGGCGTGAATCCTTTCAAAAAAGAAAACCGGCAAACGACTTTTCAAGCGATTTTATTGCAACAACCGCCGCTTGCCAGTTCGATAAATTCTGAAATCTCAAGCGAATTAGACCAAGTTTTGGTCAAGGCTTTGGAAAAAGACGCGGATTTAAGTTATCAAACTGCCTCGGATTTACGCGCCGATTTGAAACGCGTCAAACGCGAGCTTGATTCCTCGCCGTCCTGGATAACGCGAAGCGCGGAAATGGAGAAAGGAAAAAAAGGAAAAGCGGTGCGCCGGCGAAACTATTTTGTTAATGGTTTGGCCTTTTTACTTTTGCCGTTGCTGGCCTTCGCAATTTGGTTTATGGCCGGAAAACCTGAAAATTCGCCGATGCGTGAAGCGAGCGAATGGATTAACGCCAAACATTCTCAACTGACCGATTCGCCGTGGGTTGAAGGCTATCCGAGTCTTTCGCCAGATGGTAAAAACATAATTTTCGCCAGCGATTCAAATAACGACCGCAATATTTACGTGCAAAGAATCGGCGGTAAAAATCCGACAAATCTTACGCCAAACTCAAAAGAAAGCGATACGATGCCGACTTATTCGCCCGACGGAAAATTAATCGCTTTTCGTTCCGAACGAAATCCCGCCGGAATTTATGTGATGGAGGAAACAGGTGAAAATGTGCGCCGGATTTCCGACATCGGCTTTCATCCTTCGTGGTCACCTGACGGCAAAAAGGTGCTCGTCAGCGACAAAGCGGCCGCGATTCACACCGTTCACACCGTTCCGAACAGTTCGCTGTGGGCAATTGATGTCAAAACGGGTGAAAAGCAAAAGCTCGAAACAAAAGGCGACGCGATTATGCCGGCTTGTTCACCAAATGGAAACCGCATTGCTTTCTGGTATGTTGCCGACGGAAAATTGCCCAACATTGCCACCATTCCGGCGGACGGCGGCGAACCGGTCGTGATTGCCGAAAATGACGCTTCGGATTGGAATCCGGTTTGGTCGCCCGACGGTAAATTTTTGTATTTTGCTTCTGATCGAGGCGGCAGTATGAATCTCTGGCGCGTGCCGCTTGATGAAAAAACCGGCAAACCGCTCGGCGAACCGGAATCAATTCCGACACCTTCAAAATACCTCCGGCACATCACGATTTCACGCGACGGAAAAACAATCGCTTATGTTCGATACGAAAGCCAGTCTAATGTGCAGGCAATTAGTTTTGATTTAAAGACCTTGAAAGTAACTAGCGAAGCAACCTCCATCACCCGCGGCGACCGCGAACTCGGCAATCCGATGCTCTCGCCCGACGGCGAACTTTTCGTTGCCCGCAACCCGACGCGAACGCAGGAAGACCTCGTAATTTTTGACAAAAAAGGCAAAAACTGGCGTAATCTGACCAATGATAAGTTCCGCGACCGCATTCCGCGCTGGTCGCCCGACGGCAAAAAAATCGCTTTTAGTTCTGACCGCAGCGGACAATATCAAATCTGGACGATAAATCCTGACGGCTCAAATCTTCAGCAACTCACATTTTCCGATAAAACAGCGGCGATGACACCGATTTTTTCACCCGACGGCGCGAAACTTGCTTTTACCGAAGTCAGCGAAAAATCACAAACCTCGCGGATTCTGGATTTTACGAAATCTTGGGCGCAGCAATCGCCGCAAAATCTGCCGGTCACGCCCGACAATCAGCAATATTCGGTGCGTGATTGGTCAAAAGACGGCAAAAAATTGCTCGTCATTTATTTTGAACCCGACGGCGACGAAAATGGAACGGGCGTTTTTGATTTGGAAAAACAAACTTTTGAAAAAATGACCGAAACCGGCTCGACACCTTTCTGGCTGGGTGACAACCGGCATTTTATTTTTATTGACCGCAACACGCTTTTGTTGTGCGACACGCAAACGAAAAAAATAACCGAGCTTTACAAACCTTCGGCTTACGAAATTCAACAAGCCGTTCCGTCGCCCGACAACAAAACAATTTTTTTCCGCTATCTGCAAGTTGATGCCGATGTCTGGCTGATTGACTCAACACAACCTAATTGAAAATCATCATTTCGGAATTTTTTCATTCGCCCGAACAACCCGAATCCAATGGTCGGTAAAGTTAAAATGCATATCGGGAACTTCGGTTTTCGGCATATGGCAAGTTACGCAATTTTCATTTTTTACGGGGCAAAAAGGTGCAGTTTGGGTGGTTTTTTTGACATTTTTATCGTTTGATAGGTGACAGGTCAAACATTTCGCATCGTAAAACGTTGGTGTTTGAATAATTTTATCGTGTGGACTGTGACAAGCAATACAGCTCAGGCGCGCATCATTCGGATTATGTCCTTCGCTGTTGAAAAGACGGTAAGGTTGAAAGCGCACCGTGACGATCTCGCCCGACATTTCCAATACTTTGTCAAAACCGACGTGACAGCTGCCGCAAAACTCCTGCGAAAGATCAATCGGACTTAATTTGGCCGGATTGAAAATTTGTAAATCTTGACTGTTATTTGACTTAACCGCCACCAGATGATTTTCGCCCGGACCATGACAAGCCTCGCAATTAACCCCGGTTTGGAGTGTTTCAATTTGAAGTTTTCGGTCAATGACCGCCGCCGCTGAATGACAGCTAAAACAATTCTGCACTTCATTCGCCGGAATAATGCGTCCCAGCGCATCTTCTAATGAGGTCGGCTTATCCCTGGTTTGCGCGATTGTAAAGTCCAAATTATTAATTTTGTTATAAAAAGTCACCCGCGATTCGTAAATTTCGTTGTTATGGCGGAAAACAAAAACCTGCCCGGCGCGGCCTTCCCCAAAACCATAAATAACCGGCTCCGAAATTTCGTTGGGGCCGTTGGAAACCGTATATATCAGCCGTTCTCCCTGCTTTGTAAATTTGTAAGAATAACCGCCGTTTTGGAATTTTGCAGCCGGGAATTTATCCCAAAACTGACTGTTTTGAGGTTTGACGAGAGCATGCGCCATCGAAGAATGGCTTTGCGATTCTTTCGTGTGACAACTGTTGCAGGTTTCGCTGCCGACAAATTTAACACCCGGAATTTCACGATTCGGCAGCCAATTGGCAAAGAGGTCTTTTTTTTGAATACGAATTTGTCCGTAGGTTGAAAGATAATTGCCAAAGCAAAAATAAATGCCGAAGCCAAAAGTGGTCAATATTAAAAACAACTTCACTGTTTTCATTTTTTTCGCTGCTTGAATTAATAATCTTGAACGCTGTCCCGCCAGAATTTATTACAATAATCTTAACAATTATCGAATAAAGTTAAAACAAATTTCAGTTCAAATAAAAATATATATTTGAAAACAACTTTTCCCGTCTGAAAAAAATAATGTGAATTCATAATCATTTATGATATAAATTTGATATGTTAGTTTTTTCATTGATTTCTGCCAAAAATATTCTCAACCAACTCGGCATCGCGCCGAAAGAATCCTGTCGCCGCTAATATCCTTTTAAAACTCGCTTTAATTTGTTTTGACTTCGGATTTTTTCTAAATCTGATTTCAAGCCGTATTTTTTTATGATATTGTTTCACTTTACAAATTTTTATGCTTAGATTTCATAACACTTTAACTAATCAACTCGAAGAATTTCAGCCGTTAAAGACGGGCGAAGTCCGAATGTATATCTGCGGCCCGACGGTTTGGAATTTCGCGCATATCGGCAATTTTCGCACCTTTACGTTCGGCGATATTTTGCGCAGGTTTCTGAAATATAAAGGCTATAACCTGACGCACGTGATGAATTTAACGGACGTTGACGACCGTATCATCAACGAAGCCGCGAAACAAAATATTTCGATTGATGAGATGACCGCGCCTTTTATTACTGCGTTTTGGGAAGATTCGGATTCGATCGGGCTTGAGCGTCCCGAAATCGCGCCGCGAGCCACCGAACATATCCCGGAAATGATTGAAATCATTCAAACGCTGCTTGATAATGGACACGCTTACGAATCTGACGGCTCGATTTATTACCGGATTTCGGCGTTTCCCGAATACGGAAAGCTCTCGAAAATAAAGTTTGAAGGCAATATCGTCGGCGGTTCGGAGCGCGTTGACACTGACAAATACGAAAAGGAAGATGCCCGCGATTTTGCGCTCTGGAAATTCGTTGACGCCGATGAAGCGACCGGTTGGGACGCGCCTTTCGGTCGCGGTCGTCCGGGCTGGCATATCGAATGCTCGGCAATGAGTATGAAATATTTGGGCGAAACATTCGATATCCACGCCGGCGGCATTGATTTGCAGTTTCCGCATCACGAAAACGAAATCGCTCAATCCGAAGGCGCAACCGGCAAACTCTTTTCAAAATACTGGCTGCACGGCGAGTTTTTGAAGATCGAAAATGAAAAAATGTCGAAGTCTTTGGGAAACGATTTCACTTTGCGCGACATTATCAATCGCGGCTTTAATCCGCTCGCGATTCGATATTTATTATTTTCCGTGCCGTATGACAAACAGCTCAACTTTACTTTTGACAATCTGAAAGGCGCGGAAACGACGATCGAGCGTCTGCACGATTTCAAAAAACGTCTTCAAGAAGCAAAACTGACCGACGGCATCAATCCCGGTTTGCAGAAAAAAGTGCGCGTCTTGTTAGGCGATTTTGAAGCCGCGATGGACGATAATCTTAATACTTCGGTCGCGCTCGCCGCGCTTCACAATCTCGTCCGCGAAGTCAATACGGCACTCGCCGGCGAAATTCTTTTGACCGAAGACCGTTCGTTTATCCTGCATATTCTTGATAAATTCGATTCCGTTTTCGGCATTTTCGGAGAATTAAAAGAAGAAATTCTCGAATCGGATATCGAAGCTTTAATCGAAGAACGCCAGGAAACGCGAAGAAACCGCAACTTCGCACGTTCCGACGAAATCCGCGATCTGCTGTCGAATCGTGGTATTATTTTGGAAGATACAAAAGACGGCGTGCGGTGGAAAAGAAAATAATTTTTGGAGAGATTTTATGAACAACGTGAAAATTCCAAAGAAAACTGACCGTGGTTGGATAGTTGAAATTGATGAAGATTTTGCGGCGGAACTTGGTCGGACGACGGCGCACAGGCTCTTTGTTTGCTCGCTTCACTGCTTGAATGCGGAAAATTTGATGCAGACGATTTTGCCGAAAAACTTGTCGCGTGGTTCCGTGAAGATTATATGGCGGTTGATGAATTGTTTGATGTCGGAGTTCAAACTCAAC
>JBDTZT010000032.1:0-12288 GCA_040005005.1 Actinomycetota bacterium | reverse complement strand
CGACGCGGAAAATTCCATCAGATCAACGCCCGTGCCGCCTTGTCCCTGATGCATTCCGCCCGAATAATAGAGCAGAAATTCGTTCAAACCGTTTTGGTTGATGTCGGGCAAAACTTTCAAATCCATCGCCCAGCCGCTTTCGGAAATGTAACTGCCGATGATTTTGCCGTTTTCGATTAAAACGAGTCCGTTGTTGCCGTAGCCGTTTCCGGTCTGACAAAACTGGTAAAAAATAAGTTTCTGATTCGATTTTGCTTTGGAAAAGGCACCGTTTGCTTCGCCCGTCACTTCAAATTCTTCAGTGCAAGCCTCGTTTTTCGCCCAATATTTCCGCGCTTTCGGCAAAACTTCTTTTTTAATCAAAGCCTCGTCCGCCGCGCCGATTTTGGTTGGTTCGGTTTTAGCGTTCGGGTCGCTGACAACAACCGTTTGCTGTGCACAAATTGAACCGGCAAGAAAAATTCCGGCGATTACAAATCCAATCAAACATTTGTATTTCATAATTTTAGAGAATAATCTAAAATGAATTTTCAAACAAGATTTGCGTTTTACGAAACTTTCTTTGTAGGCTAAAAAGAGAATGAAAATCAAAAGACAGGAACATAAAAGAAAAGGCGCGTTTTTTATCGAAGAAAACGACGAATGGATCGCGGAAATGACTTATTTCAGGGAAGGCGAACGAAAAATCGTGATTGATCATACGGCGGTTGCCAAATCGCTGCGAGGCAAAGGGATTGCCAAGGCTTTAGTTGACGCGGCGGTAAAATTTGCGCGAAGTAAAAATCTTTTAATCAAACCGGTTTGCCCGTTTGCCAAAAAAGTCCTCGAATCTTCGGAAGATTATGAGGATGTACTGACCAGATAAATGCCACAAACGCGAATTTCCGCCTCGAGTTATTCAAACACCGCGCCGCTGATTTGGTCATTTCTCTACGGCACCAATCGCGGCAAATTTGAATTGATTCTGGATAATGCTCCGGCGCGTTCTGCCGAACTTCTTGCCCAAAATCGCATTGATGCCGCGCTTGTTCCGGTTATCGAATACCAACGAATTTCGGATGTTTTGCTCGTTCCGAACGTTTGCGTCGGGGCAAGAGAACGAGTGCGAAGCGTTTGCCTGGTAACAAAGGGCGAAGATTTGAAAGATGTCAAAACGGTCGCGCTCGATGTTTCGTCAAAAACATCGGTCGCGCTGACGCGCATTATTTTCCGCGAATTTTTCGGCTTCGAGCCGGTTTATAAAACCGCAAACCCGAATTTAGCGGAAATGCTGGCAGATTCCGATTGCGCTTTGCTGATCGGCGATCCGGCACTGATGATTGCAGATTCGCAAACACCAGAAACCAAAAACCAAAAACCAAAAACCAAAAACCAATTCAGAAAATTCGATTTAGCCGAAACTTGGAAAAGTTTCACCGGTTACGGCTTCGTTTTTGCAATGTGGATGGCAAACAAAGATAAAGCTGAAAACGCCAAAATGATTGATTTTGCCGCCGCCCGCGATGAAGGCTTGACGCATCTCGACGAAATTATTTCAAACTACAAAACCGAGATAAACTTGCCGCGCGAAGATTTCAAAGAATATCTCTCGGAAAATATTTCGTATTCGATTGACGATTCGATGCAGAAAGGTTTGGAGCTTTATTACGATTTGGCGCATAAACACCGTTTGATTGAAAAAAGAAAAGATTTGCAATACATCGAGAATTAAACATCTTTGCCAACTTTTAGCTTGTCAAGATACAGAACGATAGCGATGTGTTTGATTTTGAGTTCAAACACATCGCTGTGATGAAAAATATTACACACTTTTGATTGAACTTAAGCGTCTTGACTGATTATAAGTTTAAACCGGTCGCTTTCGGTTCTGACTAAGAAAGGCTTGTTTCCGACGACTGCGAAACAAGCCTTTCTTCATCAAAAAGCGTTTTCAACAAAACGCTTTGAAGTTTTACTGAACGAACGCCGACGCAACGGGCGAATCGCCGATGGTCCCGAAATTTTGATAATTCACGGCGGAACTTGCACTGTTCAGAATGTAATATATTCCGTTTCTCCAAACCGCGAGATCCGTTTTGCCGTCGCCGTCGTAATCGGCGGGCGTGAGCTGGTCGCCGGCCAATCCGAATATTTGATAGCGAACCTGATTATTCGACGATTGCAAAATATACCAAGTCGAATTTGACTGCCGATAAACCGCAATATCCGTTTTGCCGTCGCCGTCGAAATCGTTGGGAATTAAGTTGTCAGAAGAAAGTCCGAAAGGTTGAAAGACGACTTGATTGTTTGAGCTGTTGCGGATATACCACGTTTGATTCGAGGCGCGAAAGATTGCCGCGTCAAATTTGCCGTCGCCGTCGAAATCGCCGCGCAGAGGCGTGTCGCCCGCAATGCCCCACGGCAGATAGGTGACGTTGCCGTTCGGATTATTCAGACTTCCGCGATAATAGAAATAACTTTGTGAACCAACTGCCGAATCACGATAAGTCGCTAAATCAGCTTTGCCGTCGCCATCCCAATCGCCGACGACAAGTTTGTCGCCCGGCAATCCGAACTTTTCAATCCGCACTGTTCCGGCGGCACTATTAAAAATATAAAAGTTTTGTTCAGCCTCGCGCCAGACGGCGATGTCGGCTTTCCCGTCGCCGTCGTAATCGGCCGGCGCGAGTTTGTCACCCGGCAATCCCCAAGAAAACCCGAATAGAGCGTTGTCAGAACTTTTGCGAATATAAAAATCCGAGATGGCAGGATTAGCATCGGGACGAAAGACGCTCAAATCCGCCCGCCCATCACCGTCAAAATCATACGGTGTGTTATTACCGCTAATGACCGTCACATTATTGCTGCCGAAATTAGGGACATAAATTCTATTCGTCGCTTGATTGACCCCAACCGCATATGGAATTGAGTCAGCCGTGACGGTGGTCGTCGAATTGGTGCTGCCGTTGATGACCGTTACGTTGTTGGTTGTTTGATTAGCGACATAGATTTTATTCGTCGCCTGATTGACCGCCACCGCATCGGGATTTGTGCCAACCGCCACCGTCGTCGTCAAATTGGTCGTCCCGTCAATGACCGTTATATTACTGCTGTTGAAATTGGCGACATAGACTTTATTCGTCGCCTGATTGGCTGCGACCGCATACGGAAATGAGCCGACTGCAATGGTCGTCGTCGAGTTATTCGTCCCGTCAATCACCGTTACATTGTTGCTGCTCCGGTTGGCGACATAGATTTTATTCGTGGTTGAATTAACTGCGATATCAACGGGAAGTGCGCCCGCCGCCACCGTCGTCGTCGAGTTATTCGTCCCGTCAATCACCAATACGCTGCCGCCTTGATTTGTCACATAGATTTTATTCGTCGCCTGATTGACCGCGACGGATCGTGAACCGATGACAGTCGGGACAGTGGTCGTCGAGTTATTTGTCCCGTCAATCACCGTCACGGTCGCGCTGCCATTATTAGCGACATAAATTTTATTCGTCACCTGATTAACCGCGACGGCAAATGGAAATGAGCCGACCGCGACGGTTGCCGCGACTGTGTTGTTCGTCCCGTCAATCACCGTCACGTTGTTACTATTCCGATTGGCGACATAGATTTTATTCGTGACCGGATTGACCACGATGCCATCGGGATTTATTCCAGCCGCCACCGTCGTCGTCGAATTATTCGCCCCGTCAATGACCGTTACGTTCGGGCTGCCGAAATTAGCGACATAGATTCTATTTGTTACCGGATTGACCGTGATATTAGCGGGTTGTGTCCCAGCCGGAATCGCCGCGATGTTCGTGTCGGCTTTGACGACGCTGCTCCAACTGAAAAGCGTCAAAAGCAGTGACGCTCCCGTCAAAGCCGTTAAGCAAATCGAAAAGATATTCAGTTTGCCGTTAAAAATTGATTTTTGTGTTTTCATATTTTCCCTATCAAATCTAATTCGCAGGAACAGCACAAAAAGAAGGTCAAATTCCGTAAACGGCTTGTCTAAACCTTTGATATAAGCGAAAATGATTTGTCCATCCGAATAATCCGAATGACACAAAACTCAACCGAAAACTTCACACAACTGCTCAAAGATGCACAGACTGGAAACCGTCAGAGTCTCGATGATTTTCTGCCGCTCGTGTATGACGAATTAAAACGCATCGCCGCGCACAAACTCGTCTCTGAACGCGCAAATCACACGCTTCAAGCAACTGCGCTCGTCCACGAAGCATATCTTCGAATGATTGACCAGCATTCGGTTGACTGGCAAAACCGCGCCCATTTTTTTGCGATTGCGGCGGAAATGATGCGGCGGATTCTGGTCAATTACGCCGAAAGTCACAACGCGAAAAAACGCGGCGACGGCAAAACTTTGATTTCGCTTGACGACGTTAATGATTTGGCGGCTGAGACGGAAGTTGATCTGATTTTTCTCGACAATGCGCTCAAAGAATTGGCGGAATTTGATGCAACCCAGGCGCGCATTGTCGAACTGAAATTTTTTGGCGGTTTGACCAATGAAGAAGCGGCGGAAGTTCTCGGCGTGTCGGATTCGACAATCAAACGCGAATGGCGTATGGCGCGGGCGTGGCTGACGACAAAATTGACCTGATTTATTATTTTTTTCTGCGAGTTAGATTGTGAGATAAGAATTGAATGAATCAGCAAGCAAGCGATAGTGAGCCGGCTTCGTATTATTCGAATTGTTCAAAGATGAAAATGTTCGCTACCGCTCACGGCACTGATTTTGATACGAATGAATTCTGAAAAATGGCAAAAAATTAAAGCGATTTTCAACGAAGCGGTCGAACTCGATTCAGCCGAATGCGAAGCTTTTCTGCAAAATCAAAACGGCACCGACGCCGGGCTTTTAGCAGAAGTTCGCCAACTTCTCGCGGCGGAAAAGCAAAATAATTTTGAAAAGCCGGTCGCCGGTGTGGCGCATCTCTGGCAGGACGAATCGGCGGAAGAGTTTCTCGGCAAAGAAATCGGAAATTACAAAATCACGCGTGAAATCGGTCGCGGCGGAATGGGAATTGTTTTTGAAGCCGTCCGCGACAGCCGCGATTTTTCGCAAACCGTCGCGCTCAAACTTCTCAAACGCGGAATGGATTCCGCGGCGATGCTGCGCCGTTTCCGCCACGAACGACAAATCTTGGCATCCTTAGAACATCCGAATATTGCGCGTCTGCTCGACGGCGGAATGAGTGCGGACGGTTTGCCGTTTTTTGCGATGGAATATGTCAGCGGAAAACCGATTGATGAATACTGCCGCGAAGAAGATTTGGGCGTGAACGAGCGTTTGCGGCTTTTTTTGCAGATCTGCGCAGCAGTTTCTTTTGCTCATTCGCGGCTGGTCGTCCATCGTGATTTGAAGCCGACAAACATTCTTGTGGGCGGCGACGGCAGCGTCAAACTACTTGATTTCGGCATCGCCAAAATCATTTCGCCGGAAAACGATTTGCCGGATCAAACCGTCACGGCGCTCGGAATGATGACGCCGGCTTATGCTTCGCCCGAACAAATTCGCGGCGAAATCGTTTCGACGGCGAGCGATATTTACAGCCTCGGATTGATTCTTTACGAACTTTTGACAGGTATTCCGGCTTATCAATTCCCGAATAATCGCCCCGATGAAATCGCCAAAATCATCTGCGAAATCGAACCGCCGCGACCTTCTTCCGTAATCGGTGGTCAGTGGTTTCCATCTGAAAACAAATCTACAAATCAAAATAAACAAACAACCGGCAACGGACAAACGACCAATCCAAAATCCAAAATCCAAAATCCAAAATTACTGCGGGGCGATTTGGACAACATCGTTCTGAAAGCCTTGCGGAAAGACGTTTCGCGCCGTTATGCTTCGGTTGAACAATTTGCCGGCGATATTAAACGTCATCTCGACGGTTTGCCCGTCATTGCGCGTCCCGACACTTTTTCGTATCGTCTTGAAAAATTTGTTTCGCGCAACCGTATTTCGGTTTTTGCGGGAATTTTAGTTTTTTTGAGTTTGATCGGCGGAATTGGCGCGACGAGCTGGCAGGCTTATCGCGCCAAACAGCAAAGAATTTTAGCGGAAAAGCGTTTCGGCGAGGTGCGCGAACTCGCCAACAATGCGGTTTTCAAATATTACGACCAAATCAAGGATTTACAAGGCGCGACCGAGGCACGCGAAACTTTGCTGAAAGATGCCGCCGTTTATCTTGACCGGCTCGCCGAGGACGCACAGAGCGATCCGACCTTGCAAAAAGATTTGGTTAATGCCTATGTTCGGCTCGGCGATATTATGGGCGCGCCGCACGATAATGCCAACACGGGCGATACTGCCGCCGCGCTTGAAAATTACCAAAAATCACTGGCGATTGCCGAAGGATTAAATCGTCAAACGCCCGAAGATTGGGAAATCACGGGGAAATTGCGGGCGCTTCACACCAAGCTCGGCGAAATATTTCAGAGGATGGGCAATGCCGAAGAAACAAAAAATCATTTTCGGACGGCGGTCGAACTCAGCGAAAAAATCGCCGCTCACGAACCGGAAAGTCCGAAACAACTTTCCGCGCTCGGCCAAAGCTATATTTTTTACGGCGAAACGCTGCCGCTCGGGACGGGCGAAAATGAAAGCGTTGCCGTTTCTTCAAAAGGCTTTTTATATCTTGAAAAAGCTTTAAGAATTGCGCCCGACGATTCGCCTTCGATTCAGCGCACGAATATGGCGCAGATTCGTGTCGGGTTGCAAATTAATGCGCTCGCCCGCGACGCCGAAGATGGCGGCGACGAAAAGAAAACTTACGAATATTACACACAAGCCGCTGAATATTTTCGCAAAAGCAAAGAAGAAGCGCAGAAGCTGGTTGCTTCCGACGCAAAAAATGCGGGTTTCCGCCGCCGCCTGTTCGTCGCTGAATTTAATGAAAGCACTTCACTCAGCGGACGGCAGAAAACCGATGAAGCACTGGTAATTCAGCGTAAAATGCTCGTCGAAACAATCTCGGTGGCAACCGAACAGAAAAATGCCGAAGCGCAGGTGGATCTGGCGCAAACCTTTTTTGAGATCGGCAGCACTTTTTTTCGCCGCCGCGAATTTGCCGCCGCCGCTGAAAATATCGAAAAAGCAATCAATATTTACAATCAAATTATCACGGCGGACACGAGCAATGTCGAGGTGCAGAAATTCAAATTTGAAGCGCAGATCAAGCTCGGCAATCTCAAACTCGCCGAAAAAAATTATGCCGCCGCAACGGAAATTTATAAAAATGCCTTAAGCGAATTGCAAAACTCGCCAAGTTTAAAAAATCCCGATTATCTGCAATTTGCCGAAGGCTGGATTATCGAAAAGCTCGGCGACACGTTTGCCGCGCAGAATGATCTGAACGATGCCCGCACCGCTTATGAAAAAACTCTGCAAATTTGGCAGAATGAAAAAGCCGCGCCGACCAATCATGGTTTCAGCGCGGCGAAAATCAATTATTTGCGTGAAAAGACTTTGCGATTGTCCGTCAACTAAAGCTGACTTAACGAAACAAACCCGATTGAAACAGCAGCAGCCAGCCGGCGACAATCACAAATAAAATTAATCCTAAATCTCTGGTTTCAAAATAGCTTTCCTGATTTTTCATAATTTGGATCCTGCGTTAAAATTTCCCCTCCGTTTATAATCGCGGAAAACACGCGAAAAAAGGTTCACGCTTTGGCACAAAACTTGTAAATACTTTACTTGCCCAAACTAAAATTCGCCGAAAAAGCGGTTTTAGATGTTTTTAACGTAAAATTTTTCGCAAAATGCGAAGCGCGATTTGCAAAATGGAAAAGAAATTTAGCCACAAACAGACACGAAAAAACACGAAATTTTACTGGTTTTTGTTTGTGTCTGTTCGTGTTTTTTCGTGGCTAAACCTTTCCGTGATAAAATAGTTTTATTAAGTTATGAGCAACATTCAACCGATTTTAGATAAAGTTTTAGGCGGCGGAAGATTGACTGCCGAAGATGCCACAATGCTTCTCGAAAGCTATGACATTGCGCGCATCGGAGCGGCAGCGGATGAGATTCGCCGCCGCAAATATCCTGAAAATGTCATCACCTACATCATTGACCGCAACATCAATTACACGAATGTGTGCAACGTCGTCTGCACATTTTGCGCGTTTTATCGTCGTCCCGGCAAACCTGAAACTTACGTTCATTCCTTTGAAGAAATCTGCAAACGCATTGACGAAACAATCGCGCTTGGCGGGACGGGCGTTTTGATGCAGGGCGGACTTCATCCTGATTTCAATATCGAATGGTATGAAGATTTATTGTCGCGTCTGCACGCGCTTTATCCGAAATTTCAGCTTCATTGTTTTTCGCCGCCCGAAATTCACAATATTTCGCTCATTTCGAAATTGGATTACGAAACGATTATGCAGCGTTTGAAAACGGCGGGACTAAATTCGATGCCCGGCGGCGGCGGCGAGATTCTTGACGATGAAGTTCGCAAGCGCGTTTCGACCAAATGCAACACGCAGGAATGGCTCGACGTAATGCGTGCCGCGCACAAAGTCGGTTTAAAAACGACCGCGACAATGATGTTCGGTATTGGCGATAACATTTCGCACCGCGTCAAACATATTCAAAGAATCCGCGATGTGCAGGACGAAACAGGCGGCTTTACAGCGTTTATCCCGTGGACTTTTCAACGCGAAAACACCGCGCTTGGACGCAAAATCAAGGAGGAACCGACCGGCATTGATTACCTGAAAATGCTTTCCGTTTCGCGTCTTTTTCTTGATAATGTCGAACACATTCAATCTTCGTGGCTCACCCAAGGTCTGCGGCTCGGACAAACCGCACTCCGTTTCGGCGCGGACGATATGGGTTCTATTATGATTGAAGAAAACGTCGTTTCAGCAGCCGGCGCACACAACGAAGCTGACGAAAAAGAACTTCGCTACCAAATCTCCGAAGCCGGATTCGTCCCGCAACAGCGCGATATTTTGTATAGATATATAAGGCGCGAAAACGTCGAAACGCTCGACGAAAGAAAATCAATGCCGCTCAAACAATTGAGCGTGGCCTTTGCCGATTAAGACGTTTTGCCGTGAATAAACCCGCGCCGAATGGGCAGTGAATAATTTGAAGGGGTTCTTTTTGCCGCTTATTAGCCGCATTTGAATTTGAAAAAAACTCTGTGGCGGTAAATGCAATATCTATCAACTTCTTAAATAAGCACTACTGCAAACAAGCGCTCATCACATATTAAAGATCAGCAAGCCAACAAAAGAGGGATAAATAAAAAAATATTATTTATCCCTCAATTTTTCCGCCGACTAATTTCCAATTGGCAGTTATTTGTCTTTTGTCGCGGTAAAGGGAATCAAACCAAAAGCACTGTCGAGTGTCCCTTTCATCGTGTCGCCCTCGACCGTTCCGTCAATTTTCAAATCAACCGACTGATTGTTAACGATAACTTTCGCCGTTCCCTGAACATTATTTCCGCTCACCTTACCGTTTTCGACCGAACCGGCGCCAAGCATCGAAGACATTGTTCCGTTGAATTTGTCATCGGTTTGTTTCAAGTCCAAAGCAATTTGCACGGTTTGTCCCGGTGCTTCGGCAATCATCGTCCATTTTCCGCTGACGTCAACTGCGGCTTTGGCGTTTGTATCAACTTTTTTCGCCAGCGTCACGGTTTTGACATCAACCGTAATTTCTTTCAAACGCTGCGTAACTTCTGTTGTTCCGCCATCCTGAAAACGTCCGCCGAGATGTTTTGCAAGGAATTTTTCGACCGACATAATCATTGCCAGATTGTTGACCGGACGCTGAAAACCGTGTCCTTCATCGGGCGCGAGCAGATATTCGACCGGAAACCCGCGTTCACGAAGTGCGACGACGATCTGATCGGCTTCCGTCTTTTTAACCCGCGGATCATTTGCGCCCTGCACTATCATCAGCGGAGTTTTGATTTTATCAACGCTGTTGAGCGGCGATTGACGGTCGAGCTGCGCTTTGCCTTCAGGTGTAGCCGGGTCGCCCATTCTTTCGTTAAATGTTTTGCGACCCGCTTCCCAATAGGGCGGAATCGAAGCGAGCAGCGTGTTAAGATTTGACGGCGCGACAATCGCCACCGCCGCCGCATAAACGTCAGGCGTGAATGTCACGCCGGCAAGCGTTGCATAACCGCCGTAGCTTCCGCCCATAATGCCGACTCGTTTTGCGTCAACAATACCTTGCGAAACGAGATTTTTCACGCCGTAAGTAATATCGTCCTGCATTAAATCGCCCCATTGTTTGTTTCCGGAGTTGAGAAACTTTTTGCCGTAGCCGGTCGAAGCGCGAAAATTCGGCTGCAAAACGGCGTAACCGCGGTTGGCTAACAGTTGTGAATAATTATTAAATCCCCATGAATCGCGCGACCAAGGTCCGCCGTGCGGTAAAACAACCAGTGGCAGATTTTTTGCTTCCAGTCCCTTCGGCAATGTCAAAAAGGCGGGGATTTCCAAGCCGTCCGAAGATTTATACCGAATCGCTTTCATTTCCGACATCGCCTCGCGCGGAATCTTTTCGCGGACGACGTAAAGCGTCGAAAGTCCTTTCGTTTTGCGGTCGTAAAGCCAAACTGTTCCCGGATCGGTGTCGCTATATGAAACAACCAACCATTTTTGCTCGTCTTTGGTGTTTGATTGAAAATTTATTTCACGCGCGCCGCCGAGTTTCTTTTTGATGTCGTTGTAATCTTTTTCAAACGATTTATCCTTGAAATAAACACACGGCTTGTCGTCCTCGTAACTCGTTAAAATCAATTCATTAGTGATGTCAGAAAAGAGTGTGGCGCCGAAATCAACCCGGTTCATCGGGTCTTGTTCGACCAACTCTTCTTTGAGCGTCACCGGGTCAAACAAAACAAGCTGCGTCAAATCGCGGTCGCCTTTATTTGTTTCCATATAGACGCGTTTGTTGTCTTTGTGAAAACGAACCGGAGTACAGATTTCACGCCAGTTGCAATCGTAAATTTTTGTAAAACTGCCGTTGTCTTCGACACGCAAAACTTCCGTGTCGCCGTTTTCGGCGGAACGCGTGGCAAGACGGATTTTGTCCGTGTTGTCGAAAACAAAACCTTGCAGACGTTCGGTGTTTTTATGAATTAAGGTTTTTTGTCCGGTTGCAATTGAAACTTTATAAAGATCGTGCCAAGCCGCGTCGCGGTCATTTAAGCCAACATAAATCGCGTCGGGTTCGGATTTTGGAACGGCTTGGATAAAAGCGCGTACATTTTTGCCTTCGGTCAGATTTCGCGCCGCCGGAATTTTAGCGGCAGTTGCTTCCGCCGGATTGACCGCGTAAACATTAAAATTTTCGTCGCCGTCATTGTCTTTGACAAACAAAATATATTTGCCGTCCTGACTCCAAAAATAACTCGGAATCGGGCGTTTTGTTTCATTTGTAACCGCTTTCGCGGCAGCAAAAGGTTCGTCCGTGCCTTTCACGAAAATATTGCGAACGCCGTTCAAAGGCTTGATAAACGAAATAAATCTACCGTCGGGCGAAAGCTGCGAAGCGGCAATTTCGGGGTTGCCGAAAAAGAGTTCGCGGTCAACCAGCGGCGGTTGCTGGGCTGAAATTATCAAAAATGTTGCTAAAATTATTGATAAGCAAAATAGATACTTAAACATATTTTCTCCTGAATATTGAAATGTTAAAATGAAATGTTGCTGTTTCTTACGTTAAAAAAATTGGTTTTGTTTCTCTAAAATGAACTAGCGAATCTGAATCGGAAACGGCGTAAAACAAAGGATGAAAATCAGTAAAGTTAAAATCGCCACAACAATGCGTTTGAAATCGAGCGGCGTGTTGTCGAGCGGTTCGGGATGGCGAATCCGCATCATAATTCCAAGCAAAACCGCAAACAGTAGTCCGCTCGGACTGCTGTAAAAATAAAATCCCGCAATCGCCAGCAAAACCATCACGACAAACGCGATGCGGCCGGTCCAGTAATGAATTCTCTCGCCGAGCACGGCGTAAATCGCGTGTCCGCCATCGAGTTGTCCCGACGGAATCAGATTCAAACTCGTGACGAGCATTCCCATCCAGGCCGCTGCGTAAAACGGATTCGGATACGTCGGCAAATTTAAATCTATTCCGCCAAGCCAAGCTAAGATGTGAAAAAAGGGCGGGTCGGAGAAAACCAGTTGTCCAAATTCCGCGCTTTGAGTCGGCGCCGGCGAAACTTGCTGAAATGTCAGGAAGCCGATAATCGCAATCGGAATAAGCGCGATAAATCCGGCAATCGGACCGGCAACGCCGATGTCAAAAGTCGCCCG
>JBDTZT010000534.1:0-3646 GCA_040005005.1 Actinomycetota bacterium | reverse complement strand
AGTTCTTCTACTTTTTGCAAACGACGTTCTGCACCCGTAGCGGGCGGCGTGCCGCGGGCGCCCCAGTAATACTTGAGCGTGATGAGCAGCAGAACGAGCGTTCCCAACGCCGTTAAAATCAAGACCAGAGTAATTATCCAGGCAAAACTCGACATACAATTTGATTTTAAGCAATTTTCTCCGGTAACAAAAGGCTTGCTTTAATTAAAGAGTCTTATTTTTTATTATCGTTTTTTTGTTTATAATTTTATTGCAAATCTATGGACATCTTAGTGTGTCTGTTAAAAATCATAGTCTGCAAGTTTGAAAATTACGAGTCCGAGGGTGGTTGCTATGAATTCTGATTTTTTAAAGACGATGCGCGTGGTTTTGTCTTTGTTTTTACTGTCGCTTTTAACATTTGAACCGTTAGCGGTGCACGCCGGAAGGAAGGATACATCGAAAAAAGTTCTGACCGAAGACCAGCGCGTCAAGCAAATTTTGTCGCGGCTGACGTTCGGAGCGCGTCCCGCCGATTTTGAAAAGGTTAAGAAAATCGGCATCAAGGCGTATATTGAAGAACAGCTCAATCCCGACACGATTGACGATTCGGCACTCGATAAACGGCTCGAAAAACTGCCGACGCTCGGTCTTTCGACGCCCTCGATTGCCGAGCAATACAATCCCCCGAAGCCGAAACCAACGCCGTCGCCCGCGCCAACCGTTTTACCTGAAATGGTAAAGCCGACGCCGACGCCGACTGAAACGCCGAAACCCGTTGCCTCGCCCGCGCCGAAACCGACGCCCGCACCGAAAAATCCGCAGATGGTTGTTAATGAATTGCAGCGCGCCAAATTGTTGCGGGCGGTTTACAGCGAACGGCAGTTAAACGAGATGCTCGTTGATTTCTGGGAAAATCATTTCAGCATTTATGCCAACAAAGATGCCGACCGCTGGCTGATGACCGCTTTTGACCGCGACGCGGTGCGCCCGTTTTCGATGGGACGTTTCCGCGATCTGCTCGGTGCGACGGCGCATTCACCCGCTATGCTTTTTTATCTCGACAACTGGCAGTCGAGCGTCGTGCGGACATATCCGGCGACCAAAGACAAACCCGAACGAAAAACCGGCGGCATCAACGAAAATTACGCCCGCGAATTGATGGAACTGCACACTTTGGGCGTTGACGGCGGCTACACGCAAAAGGACGTGCAGGAAGTAGCGCGGTGTTTTACGGGCTGGACGATTCGCAAACCGAACGAGGAAGGCTTATTTTTATTCAACCCGCAAATGCACGACAACGGCGAAAAGAAAGTTCTCGGACAGAAAATCGCGGCTGGCGGCGGCCTCGGCGACGCGGAAAAAGTCCTCGACATTCTGGCAAAAAGTCCTTCGACCGCAAAGTTTATCGCGACTAAGCTCGCGCAGCGTTTCTTAGGCGACGATCCGTCGGCCGCCGTTATCAATCAAGCCGCGCAGGTTTTTCTGAAAACCGACGGTTCGATTCGTGAAACTCTGCGCAGCATCATTACTTCTCCGCCGTTTTTGAGTCCGGCCGCTTATCAAACGAAAATCAAATCGCCGTTCGAGTTTGTCGCCGCCGCGCTCCGCATTACCGACGCGGAAACCGACGCGAACAATCCGGTTTTAAGCCGCATCGCCAAAATGGGACAATCGCTTTTCGGTCACGTCACTCCTGACGGCTATCCCGAAAAAAGCAGTGAATGGTTATCAACGGGCAGTTTGCTCGAACGCCTGAATTTTGCATCGGCACTCGCGCGGAATCAAATCAAAGGCACGACCATTAACACCAAAGAACTTTTGCAGGGCGCGGATCTAAATAATCCTTCAGTAGTTTCCACCGATTTAGTGAAATTTGTGCTGCTTGGCGAAATTTCTCCAAACTCGAAAGCCGAATTTGACAAAATAGTCCAAAGCGCGGCTCTCAGCGAGAATAAAACCGTAGATTCAGAGCAGAAAACGGCGATGACTAAAAAGGAAGCAAACATTAAACCGCCCGATTATGTCACCGAACTTTTAACACTCGCATTGGGATCGCCCGAATTTCAGCGGCGGTAAATTGAATTTTGGTAAAACTAAACAACAAAAAAGCGGTGACGAATTTTCCGTCGCCGTTTTTTTGTTTATAATCTTTTCTTTTCTTTCATTATGAATTTGCGAACTGTCAAAACTATGCGATACGTCACGCCGCTGCGCGAAGGCGGTTCTTTGCCCGCGATTGTCGAGGGCGATGATGACGGGCTTTACGTGCTGAAATTTCGCGGCGCGGGGCAGGGCGTCAAGGCTTTGATCGCCGAACTGCTGGCGGGTGAAATCGGTCGCGTGTTAGGTTTGCGCGTGCCCGAAATCGTCTTTGTAGAACTCGATGCGGATTTGGCGCGAACCGAGCCCGATCCCGAAATTCAGGAATTGATCAAGGCAAGTGCAGGAACGAATCTTGCGCTCGATTATCTGCCCGGTTCGATTATGTTTGACGCGCTGATCAAGCAGCCCGATTCTGCGCTTGCTTCGCAAATTGTCTGGTTTGATGCGCTGACAGCGAATGTGGACCGCACGCCGCGCAATGCCAATATGCTTTTATGGCACAAGCAGTTATGGCTGATTGACCACGGCGCGGCGTTTTTCTACCAGCATAATTGGAACACATTTTCCGGTAATGCCGAAAATCCTTTTCGTCAGATAAAAGACCATATTTTGTTACCGTTTGCGAATGAAATCGAAAAGGCTGATGCCCAATTGAGCAGGGAATTAACGCCCGAAATTTTGCGCGATATTGTCGCGCTTGTCCCCGATGAATGGCTTGCTGACGCAGCGCCAGAGCGCGAAATTTATCTTGAATTTTTAACGAATCGTTTGCAGGGCAAACGCGAATTTGTCAAGGAGGCGATTGATGCAAGAAACCTTTTGCACGTTTGATTATGCGACGCTGCGCCTCGTGCCGCGGATCGAACGCGAAGAATTTTTCAACGTCGGCGTCATCCTTTCGTGTCCGGCGCATAAATTTCTCGAAACGCGAATTTTTCTTGATGAAGAAAAACTAAAATGCTTTGCGCCCGGCATCGAAGCGGAAACAGTTCGGCATTATCTCGACATCATTCCAAAAATCTGCGCAGGGAGCGAAAGCGCAGGGGTGGTCGGCGCATTGACGCAGCGCGAGCGTTTTTACTGGCTGACCGCCGAGCGCAGCACGATTATTCAAAGTTCGTCCGTGCATACCGGATTTACTGCCGATGCGGTGCAAACGCTCGAACATCTTTTTGAAAAAACGGTTCTTTGATTTTGGGTTATAGGTATTTGGCTTTTGATTTTAGTCATTTACGAAAAACCTGATACTAAATATCAATTTCAATCAAAAGCCTAAAACCCAAAACCCAAAACCAAAAACGTATGTTATTATCTAAAATTTCTTATGAAAGACACTGAAACATCTTATCCGCGCAATAAAATCAAACTCCTTTTGCTCGAAAATATTTCCGACGCGGCGGTTGCCGAATTGAATGCGGGCGGTTACGTCGAAATCAAAAGGATTTCGGGCGCACTCAGTGAAGCCGATTTGATCGAAAAAATCAAAGGCGTGCATATCTTGGGCATCAGGTCGAAAACGCAGATTACCGAACGTGTTTTAGAAAACGCCGATAAATTATTG
>JBDTZT010000533.1:0-3652 GCA_040005005.1 Actinomycetota bacterium | reverse complement strand
GGCTTCACCGATTCCGCCCGAACCGGCAATAAATATTTTTTTTGTCATTCTTGAATTTATTCGATTGGATTGGATTTTTCTTTATGTTTTTCAATTTCGGCTTCTTCCATTGCATCGGCACTTTCGAGATGGCGGCTCCCCGCCTCCTGAACATAATCACCTTCGGCTTGAGCAATTGGGTCAGCCATTAAAATTCCGCCGATTTTTTCAACTTCTCCGATAATAAGCTGCCCGACTGATTCGAGTTTTTCAATTGTCGGGTTTTCTTTATTTTTCTTGTTTTCTTCCGTCATATCAAGATTTTACAACGAAAAAGCCGACTTTGCGAATCGACTTTTTCATCGGTTATTTAAATTGAGAAACAAATTTGGAAGGAAACCGGTTCTTCGTGAGATTAATTTTCTGTTTTGAAAATCATTGTTAAAAGACGCGGAATTTGCGTTTTGTCATCATCGTCAAACCATTCCTGAAGTTTCATACATTCAAAATTGTTATCCTTTGCCGCTTCAAAAAATTCGGAAACGTGATGCACAAAACATTCGAGTTCAAAAACTCCGGAATCGGTCGCAAACCGTGCCTTGCTTCCCTGATATTGTTTAAAAGGATGGAGCTCGCCGATATAAAAACGCCCGTTTTCGCGTAAAACACGGTGCGCTTGTCCAAAGACAAAATCAATCTTTTCAATATGTTCAAGCGCCAGCGAACAAGTTATCAAATCAAACGAATTTTCAGCAAACTCCCATGTTTCACGCAAATCAAATTGGCAAAACGCGACATTTTCAGCCGTAATTTTCGTCTTTGCGCGGTTCAACATTTCCGCCGAAAAATCCGCACCAACGAGATATTTGGCTCTGGTCCGCAAATATTCAGTATTCTTTCCCGTTCCGCAGCCGATTTCCAAAATATTCAAAGGTTCGTTAATTTCAACACTCGCGCGCAACGCTTTTTCTTCGATATCGCGGGTTTTATTTTGCGTTATATCGTAATTTTCCGCCCACACATTATAGGCTTGTTGAACATTCATTTTCGTCAAAGTTTCCCTTCAATTAAAAAGATAATTGGACCAGACCGAATCTTCATCAGCCTTGCCGCCCGTCGTTGAGTATAACTTTCGCGCCGCCTGATTGTCTTTTTGTGCTCCGACAAACATTTCTACAATACCTTTTTCAACACAGATTTGTTTCAAAAACTCGATTAAAGCTTTGGCCACGCCTCTTTGCCGGAGAGATTCTTTAACCTCGATTTCATACAAAAACATTTCAGTCGTTTCGCGTTTGAACATCTTCATTTCGTAAGCCGTTAATCCGCCGATGAGCTGCTGATTTTCTAGCGCGATAACAACGTGATAATCGTTTCTTGACAGCATTTCCGCCACATAATTGGCAGGCGGTAAGACGTAGTTTTCATCATCAAAACCAAACATTTTTACAATCTCTTTCGCAAAAGCGATTTCATTGGAATTTAGTTTTTTGATTTCAAAATTATTCGTCATTTATCTTTTGTAAAATGCCAACAAACACCGGCGATGTCAATTAAATTAACCTCTCGGCCCCACGGAAAATCGGTCGGTTCGCGCAAAGTTACGCCGAATTTCTCAGGTAAATTCTTATTGTTGATTTGACGCCAAAATTCGTCCAAATCATCAACTTTGACACTCATCATAAAATTCTCGGCAAACTCTTTGACATCATAGTTTTGCATAATAAAACGGCAGCCGCTATTTTCAAACCCGACATAATCACCCGTTTCCCAAGTAATGTTGAATCCAAGTTCTATAAACAGCTGCCTTGACGCTTGAAAATCACTTCCCGAAGGAACAAACGCTTCGATCGAATTATATTTCATTTAACAATTTCCTTTTAAGTATTTGCACTTCGCCATTAATCACGACGTGACGGTTTTTTGAGCAGAAACAACGCCCAAATGCAGAGTGCAACCGAAGCTGCCGTTGATAAAATAAATATGGGTTCACTGGCCGGGCTTATGCCTTCTGCGTAAATACGAGCAAAATGCGCCACTACAATCAAACCAAAAAAGACACCCGTTATCATTACATAATATTTCATAAGTTTTTTTCTATTTTGCCACCAACAGCGGTTTAAATTTATCCCAGTTGGCATACGCCAAGAATGAATTTGCCAATACGAGAAATATCCCGACCGGCAAACCCGTCAGATCAACAAAAGCGTGAAATAGAAAGATATTCACGATGATCGGCGCAATGACGACCGTTGCCAGCGGCACGAAACGCCCTGCCACAAAAGCAATTCCGCACAGAAGTTCGGTAATTTTTATCAACGGCATTAAATAACCCGCGGCGTTTACGCCGTCCATAAAAATTTTAGTATTTCCCGACAATTCAGGTTGCGGATAGAGCTTTAAAAAATAGACGATTGACCCAAAAAGAAACAAAAGCCCCATCAAAACACGCACGATAATTACTGCTATTTTCATAATTTCTCCGATTCAATTTTTCTCCATAAAAAATATGAAACAAACATTACTGCCAGCATTAAAATCGGCAAAAATAAGAAACCGATTCCGCTTCCGACAAAGCCGTGCGATGCAAACCCGCCAATAAAGACGAACGCAAATCCGGCATAAGCCCATTCCTTGATTGTGCGGAAAACGGTTTGCAAAACGGCGATTGCGCCCAGAATTTTAGCAATTCCCAGTATTGTCAACAAATATTCGGGATAACCAAGATATGCTAAGGCTTCTTTTCCGCCTTCTTCGCGCAACGCACCGGTGATTCCGTCTAGTAGCATCATCAACGCAAACAAAACGGTGACAATCCAATAAATTATTTGTGCGGTTCTTGGTTTCATATATTTTGTTGAAATTCAGAGTAAGGGATTTCACCATTACTCTGAATAAATTTTTACCCTTGATTATTCAGATAATTTGCTGAAATCCATATAAACCATATTCCAGCGATGTCCGTCCAAATCGGCAAATCCAAAACCATACATCCAGCCTTGAATTTCCGCCGGTTCACTGAAAACCGTGCCGCCCGCGTCAAAGACTTTACTTGCCGTTTCGTCAACTTCCTCGCGGCTTTCCGCATCGAATGAGATCAAAACTTCCGAACCCGCTTTCGTATCCGCAATTTTGCTTTTCGTAAAACCTTTAAAGCTTTCTTCGGCAAAAAACAAAACGGTCATTTTTTTAGTCCCGACTTCAAAACAAACCATATCATTGCCCGTGTGTTTTTCATTTAACGAAAAACCTATTTTGCTGAAAAAATCCTTTGATTTCACGACATCCTTGACCGGAAAATTCAGCCACATTTCTTTTGTCATTCTAATTCTCCCTTTTGGATTTATTTATTTTGATTGTAATCGAAATTGACCATCCATTGAATGCCGTATTGATCCTTCAGCATTCCGAAATACGCCCCCCAAAACGAATCGGCGAGCGGCATTGTAACCGTTCCGCCTTCCGCCAAACCGCTAAAAAGTTTTTCAGCCTCTTCTTTGCTTTCGGTGCTGATGGAAATCGAAAAATTGTTGCCTTCCGCCAACTTTTGTCCCATTGATTCAAGCGCGTCCGTCGCCATCAAAACATTACTGTTTCCGATTGGCAGGGCAATATGCACAATTTTTTCTTTATCGCCTTCGGATATTTGTTTGCCTTCAGGCATCTCATCACA
>JBDTZT010000031.1:0-12388 GCA_040005005.1 Actinomycetota bacterium | reverse complement strand
ACGCTCATTCAATTTCATTTCGCGGAATTTGACGGCGCGGCGCGAAAAAAGTTCTTCGGCGCCGCCGAGCATTTTCGCCAGGTTCACGACTTCTTCTCGCGACAACGGATTTTCCCTGATGTCGCGCAATTCAAACCCGCGAATGCCGTGGCGTTCGATAAAACCTTTGGCTTTCTGACACGTCGAGCAACTCGGCAGCCAGTAAAATGTGACATCTTCCATAATTTAAGATTTTTCAGCTCTGCATTGAATTCCTTTGGTTGAAATCTTTTCAAGTTTTTCCTTTTTGATGTTTGCCTTCCACGCTTTCAGGATTTTGTAAGTCTTTTTTTTCGGGCTTAATTCGGCCAAAACAATCGTGTCGAGGTTTTCTTGTCCTGTGATTGTGCAAGTTGAACTGTAAGAAAATAAAAACTCCTGATTTTTCTTCAAAGTATCAAATTCCAAAACGTCTTTGACAATCCAATCCGGCACGCCGCTCGTATCGCGGCCGGTGATTTTTTCGAGCCAGAGGTAATGTTTCTTGCCTTTTGAAAAACGCGAAACGCCGTAATTTTCTTTTGAGAGCAAGCCGCCGCCCAAATCTTTTGCGCCGTTCGGCAAGATTTCGCCGACGACCACGCCTTTGTGTTTAAAACCGATAAATTCCTTCTTTTGCGCCGGAACATTCCACGCAAGCACTAAAAATGTGAGTAATAAAAATAATCTGAACCTCATAAAATCTTGTTTTCCCCCTTGATGATTTACGTTTGCTGCATTGCTTCGGCGACCGATTTAAAATCCTCGATTTGTTCGGGCATCCGGCGGCGCGAAGCAATAACTTGCGGACTTGGATGATAAAGTGGAATGAGAACACGCTCGTTCCATTGAAAAATGCAGCCTGCGTCCGCTTTTAACGTAATTTGATGATACTCAATCGTTTTCAACGCTTCAAGCGCAACACTTCCTAAAGTTACGATTATTTTCGGATTGATCAGGTTAATGGTTTTTTCCAAGTTTTCGGCGCAGTTTTTAATTTCTTTTTTTGACGGTTTACGGTTTGCGCCCGAAGCCGAACGCGGACTGCAAAGCACTGTATTAGTAATAAAAATTTCTTCACGCTTGAGATTTATCGAATCGAGGAATTTTTGAAAATTCGCGCCTGATTTATCGCCCGAAAAAGGTTTGCGTGTGCGGTCGCCGCCTTGTCGGCCCGGGGCTTCGGCGATAAAAAAGACTTTTGGACTGATATTGCCGTTAAGCTCGCTTAAAACGGCGACACGCTCGCACATCGCTTCGCAACGACTGCATTTTCGCGCGGTTTCGGCTAATTTCAAAAATTCTTTCAGCTTATAATCTTGCATTTTGTTCATTTGACAATAATTTTAGTAGAATTAAAGTTTAATTTACACCCGAAATTTTAAACTTAAGAATTTATGAATCAAATTACCGAACAAGCAGTTTTAGACCAACTGAAAAATATTACCGATCCTGATTTAAAGAAAGATATTGTGACGCTTGGCTTTATCAAAGATTTATCAATCAAAGGCGGCGAAGTTTCGTTCCGCATTGTCCTGACGACTCCGGCGTGTCCCGTCAAAGAAGCGTTTGAAACGGAGGCCAAACAACTCGTCGGCGCAATTGAAGGCGTTACTCAAGTGAAAGTCATAATGGACGCGGAAGTTCCGAAAGGTCGCGGAATTGCGGGCAATATGGCTTTGCCGAACGTTAAAAACATCATCGCCGTCTCAAGCGGCAAAGGCGGTGTCGGCAAATCAACTGTCGCGGTTAATCTGGCGGTTTCGCTCGCACTGGACGGCGCAAAAGTCGGTTTGATGGATGCCGACGTTTACGGTCCGAACGTGCCTTTGATGCTCGGCGTTGAAAACCAACAGCCGCAGGCTTTTAACGGTCAGATCATTCCGATCGAAGCGCACGGCGTGCGGATGATTTCGATGGCGGTGCTCGCGCCGCCCGATAAACCGATGATTCTGCGCGGGCCGATGCTCCACGGCATTGTTCGCCAATTCTTGACGGACGTAAACTGGGGCGAACTCGATTATCTGATCGTTGATATGCCGCCGGGAACAGGCGATGTTCAGCTTTCTTTGGCGCAGCTTGTTCCGGTGCAAGGCGCGGTTTTAGTAACAACTCCGCAAAATGTTTCGATTGCCGATGTCCGCCGCGCTCTCAAAATGTTTGAAACGGTTGCCGTTCCGGTGCTTGGCGTGATCGAAAATATGTCGTATTTCGTGCCGCCCGACATGCCCGAAAAACGCTACCATATTTTCGGGACCGGCGGCGGACGAAAACTTGCAGAACAATATAATGTGCCTTTCTTAGGCGAAGTGCCGCTCGGCATGGAAGTCCGCGAAGCGGGCGACAAAGGCGTTCCCGTCGTCATCGAACATCCCGATTCGCCGCAATCAATCGCTTTTAGAAAAACGGCGGAAGAAGTTGCGCGGCAGGTTTCAATTGAAGCAATGAAACCAGATTTAGTCATTATGTCGCGGGCGAAATAATACTGGGCATTTATTTTACCGAAAGTTTTGCCAACTGGTCTTCAGTTTTTTGCTGCCAGTTCCGGGCATCGGTAAAAATCGCCTCGTCTGCTTTATCGAGCGTGTTTTGAGTTTTGAGAGCTTGAAAAATGTCGAGACCGCGCATCTGAAGTATTTGCGCCTCGCGCAAGCGATTTAATTTTTCGCGGACGGCTAAAATACGGTCAGCCGAATTTGAAATAAATTTTCCGAAAACTGTATAGCTCTTAGCCAAATCCAATTTTGATTTGACGTTTGCCGGTTCGGCAGCTGACAATTTCTCGAACATTTTGACTGCTTTTTGATAATTGTCAAAGGCTGCCTCGAAATTTTCGATTTTTTCCCAAATTGCCGCCAATTGCTGATAAGTTCCCGCCAGCGAAGTCTGCGCGAAGAAATTTTTTGCGTCAGCCGCGACGATTTTTTCCTGAATTTCCTGCTTTTTCCGGCAATTTTCCAAAGCCGCTTTAAAGTTTTCCGTATTATAAGAAACGTCGGAAATTGAGCCGTAGGAGAATGACAAATCTAATTGTGAAGTGACATTGTCGGGTTCTTCTTCGGCATTTTTCGTATCAATCAGCAATGCCTTTTGATAAAGCTCCAATGCCGCCGCGAAATCTTTTTTCTGTTCAAACACGCCGCCCATATTTTTGTAAGTCAATGCGGCATTGCGAATAAATTTGCGCTCCGCCGGATTTTCGGCGGCGAGTTTTTCGTAAATTTCGGCAGATTGGCGATATGATACCAACGCATTTTCCAAATCGCTTTGAGCGCGAACCGCCGATGCAAATTGCCATAGCGCGCGTGCCAAATCCGAATGCGATTTTGTTTCGTTTGGAACTTTTTCGACGATTTGCTGAAAAATCTCGATTGCCCCGCGCGTATAATTTTCACGGCTTGCCGAATCGCCCGTAAATTCGTGCTGTCCGGCAATATCAAGCATCAAACGGGCGAGAGTCCGGCGGTCATCAATGTTCAAAGGATTTGCCGCAACAATTTTTTCCTGAATCGCCAAAGCCTTGCGATAACTTGCCAGCGCGGCTTCGGTTTTGCCCAGACTGGTTCCGAAAGCAATATCTCCCTCAATATCGCCGACCTTGCGGTAAGCGAGCGCGAGTTCGCGTTGTAAATCCGTATCTTCTGAGCTTTCGGCGGAAAGATTGTCGAGATATTCAAGCGAATCCGTGACCATTTTTTCGCGCACTTCGGTCGCGCCCGGCATTTCTTTAATTCGCTCGTGGTAGTCAAATAAAACCGTGTTGGCGAGTTTGCGAACCTGATTAAAACGATGTTGGGTTTTGGCTTGTTCGCGCTTGGCGACAATTGCCTGCCAGGTCGTAATGGCAGTCGCCGACAGAATCGTAAAAAGCATCAAAACACCTGCAAAAACTCCGGTGCGGTGACGTTTAATAAATTTTCCGATGCGGTAAAAAGTGGTGTCTGCCGTCGCCGTCACCGGCAACCCGACGAGATGCCGGCGAATGTCTTCGGAAAATTCCTGCACCGATTGATAACGTCGTTCGGGTTCTTTGCGCAGAGATTTGAGAATGATATTGTCCAAATCTCCGCGTAACGATCTGGGATTCGGGATTTTGGATTTGGGATTTGAAGTTTGTTCGTCGTTCGTTGTTTGTTGTTCATTGTTCGGATTGGTTTCACTCTTTGTCGAAGAGTTTGAGATTTGAAAATTGAAATTTGAAATCGCTGAAGGTCGAACCGGTTCTTCGGTTAAAATAATTTGAGCGACTTCTTCCGGCAAACGGCTTTCAAGTTTAAAAGGTCGTTCGCCGCTCAAGAGCTCGTATAAGACAACGCCCAGGCTGTAAACATCACTCGCGGTCGTAATCGGCAACCCGCGAATTTGTTCGGGTGAAGCGTATTCAGGCGTCATTACCCGAAACATTGTCGCGGTCGCTTCTTTCGCATCAACTGACCAATCCGGGTGAAGCAGTTTGGCAATCCCGAAATCGAGCAATTTTACGTTGCTGTCCTCCATGACTAAAATATTTGAAGGTTTGATGTCGCGATGCACGATCAGATTCTGATGCGCGTAGGAAACCGCCGCACAAACTTTGCGAAATAGCTCGAGGCGTTCTTCGATGCTGAATTTTCGCGCGTCGCAAAATTTTGTGATCGGCAAGCCTTCGATGTATTCCATTACGAGATACGGCAAACCGTCGGCGGTCGAACCGCCGTCGAGCAAATTGGCGATATTCGGATTTTCAAGCTGGGCGAGAATTTTGCGCTCCATCACAAAACGCTTGAGCACCGCACTCGTATCCATTCCGCGTTTGATCAATTTGATCGCGACCTTTTTATCAAAAGTTTTGTCAACGCGGCTTGCCAGATATACCGTTCCCATTCCGCCGTGCCCGATTTCTTTTAGAATCCGGTAATTATCGATCTGTTTGCCGACATAAAAATCGGTCTCGTCGGCTTCCTTAAGACCGACTTCAATAAAGGCCGGTTCGACGATAAAATCGTTGGCTTCATCGTTGGCTTTGAGAAGTTTTTCAACTTCGCGGCGCAGATCATCCGCGCAGGTTTCTAAAAATCCGGCGCGTTCACTGGCGGGCAAATCGAGCGTCGTGCCGAAAATGTCCTTAATTTTTTGCCATTCGGTCGAGTTCATATTTTGTTCTGAACATTACGCGCAAAAAGTTAGCGATTCGGCTCAAAAAATTAAGGATAAGTACGAATATTTAGCGATTGTTTTATTCTTCCTTGATTCTTTCATAAAGCCAAGCCCGCGCCATGGTCCATTCCCGTTTGACGGTCGCCGGTGAAATTCCCAAAACTTCCGCCGTTTCCTCGATGGTCATTCCGCCAAAATAGCGAAGTTCGATAATTTTCGCTTGTTTGGCGTCAAACTGTTCTAATTCCTGCAAAGCCAGATCCAATTCGATCAGATTTTCGTTGACATCAACCGAAATCTCGCCGATCTCTTCAAGAAAAACTTTTTCACCGCTGCCGCGTTTTTCCGCCGTATGGCGCCGCGCATTGTCGAGCAAAATCCGCCGCATCGCTTGTGCGGAAAGCGCGAAAAATTGGGCGCGGTTTTGAAAATTGACGGAATGCTGGTCAATCAATTTTAAATAGGCTTCGTGAACGAGCGCGGTGGTTTGAAGGGTCAGGTCATGGCGTTCGCTTCTTAAATAACTGTGTGCCAGCCGCCGCAATTCCTGATAGACAAGCGGCAAAAGTTCATCTAAACAAGCGCGGTTGCCGTTTGTATAATCTTCCAGCAATTTGGTGATTTCATTCATTGACAATTCCGATCGCTCTGCAATATTTATTTCATCAAGAGTAAATTTGCCGCTTCGATTGTTCAAAATTATCTGTTTATCTTCTTCACGACCAAAGATTTCGAGCTGCGCTTTCTCAAATTCGAGTTTTCAGACGGATCGGCTTTTTATCAGCCAGACCGATTTGTTGCAAAAGACTTTGAAAACGGGGATTATCGCGAAATTGTTTGTATGGCTTATCAATTTTCAGCCACGTCAGATTCGGGTCGCGTTCGGCAAAACCCCGCTCAAGCCAGTTCAATGCTTCATTTTGATTACCCAATGCAACGTAAATATCGGCAATACAAACTGCACTGACATAATATTCGTCTTTTGCTTTCAGCAGTTTTCTCAATATTTCATGGGCGACCGCAATTTCTCCGATAATAATGTGCAGAACGGCTGAGAAAGACAAGGTCAGTGTAATTTCGTGCGAAAGACTCAAAGCTTTGTTGGCGGCTTGACGGGCTTCGTCAAACCGGTTGCAATCGGCATAAATAAGCGCTAAATGATAATAGGTCGGGAAAAAGTTTTCGGTTAAATGAATTGTTTGCCGATGAAGCATAATCGCCGCTTCGGTTTCGCCGCAAAAATTGAGCGCTTCCGCCAGCCAGGTTGAAATCATCGGCGATAACGGGTCGAGCTGCTGCGCTTTTTTCAAAGCCAAAATAGCTTCGCTGATTCGTCCGGTGCGCAAAAGAAATGTTCCATACCAGTGACGGGCCGTGGCGTAGGTCGGATCCAGTTCGATGGCTTTTTGGAAAGAAACTTCCGCGCCCGCCCAATTCCAGTCGTAATTGAGCATGGTAAAGGCGAGCGAGGTGTGCGCCTCCGCCAAATTATCATCGAGCTGCAAAGCCCGCAAAGCCGCCGCTTTCGCTTTCGGGAAAAAGTTATGCGGCGGAAAATCATCAAAAGTCGGCAATTGATTGTAAATATCCGCGATTCCGGCGTGGGCCAGCGCGAAAAGCGGATCGATCTCGATCGCCTGTTCAAAACAGACGAGCGCTTTTTTCAAATCTTCAAGCGTTCGTTTATTCCAAAAGAAACGACCCTTGAGATATTCCTGATAGGCGGCGGCATTTTCCGTGTCGCGTTTTTTTAGTTTCGCCTGCGCTTCCTCGCTCAATTTTTTTGTCAAAGCAGCGACTACGCGCTCGGCAATCAAATCCTGCATGGCAAAAAAATCTTCGACTTCGGCGTTGAAACTATCGGCCCAGAGCGAGTTTCCGGTTTCTGTCTGAAGCATCTGCACGGTGAGCCGCATTTTATTGGCAAGTCTTTGAAATTTGCCTTCCAAAACAGCGTCAACCTGTAACTCTTCACCGATTGAAACGGCATCCTGGGAATGCGAATTATATTTCAGGATGGTGCTCGTCGGACGAACGGAAATTTGGCCGGTTCGGTTCAATTGCGTAATCAGCGCATCGGTCATTCCGAGCCCAAAAAAATCCTCGTCCGCTTTCAGATCCAATGGTTGAAACGGCAGCACGGCGATACTGTGAATTTCATTGAGTCCCCCGAGCGGTTCCCGCTTTTTTCGCACTGCGCCATTTTCAACGGTTTGGGTGATTTTGAGGCGGATTCGCTGATGAATCAGCAAACCTGTTTGGCCGCCAGTCTGTTTAATATCCGCCAGAAAACGATAACCGCGTTTGGGAATCGTCTCGATCAACTCAAGACCGTCGGTATTCAAAATTTTCCTTAAGCGAGAGATGTTTTTCGCCAGATTGCTTTCCTCGACAAAAGATTCTTCCCACAACGCGGTCATCAGGACGTCCTTCGTCAAAAGCCGCCCGTTGTTCTGAATAAAAAGCAAAAGCAAATCGAAAACTTTGTCGGTGAGATGGACTGACTTACCCCCAGCGAGCAAAACCCGCTCGTCGGAGTCAAGCACGAACTTCCCGAATTCGTAAATAAATCCTTCGTTTTCCGTTGCTTCGTTCATGTGCTTCGTTCATGTCAAAAAAATGTCAAAACATTGTCCAAAAAATTCCAAGACTTTTTCGAGCCGTTCGGGCGAAGATGTCGTTGAAACTTTTTTACTGCTTAAACTTTCAGGAGTCGTTAGGCGAATTGTAACGCCGAACCACATAGAAAACAAGAAAAAATCGAGATGAAGAATAAAACGGAAATCAAAATCGAACTCTGCGAAACAATCGCTTACAGCAATCATGTCGAAAGATTCGAAGCATATTGTTCGCAATGCGGCTCGTTGGCAGAGATGACCACGCCGCAGGTCGCGGCAATTTTAACAAAGTCAACCGAGCGCGAGATTTACCGGCTGATCGAAACCGACAAAATTCATTTCGTCGAAACTGAACGGATTTTAATTTGTCTGAGGTCTCTCACGGAATTTAAGGAAAACACTTGATCCCTGAGAAAAAATCTTTGAGCCGATTTAACTCCATATTGCGCGTAATGCACAGAGAAAAAATTTACCTTGAATAAAAATCCGGTTTCGGTGAGAAATTATGAAAAAGAAAACAGCTATTTTATTTACAGTCATTTTATTGGTTTTGCTGTCGGTAAATATGATTTTAGCGCAAACCGGCACTTACGCCTCTCAAAGTGAACTGAGCGACAACTTAATGGCGCCGCTGTTACCGTCTGATTTTATCTCTAAACTACTCTCAGAAAACTCACGGAGCAGAGGAAATCGTCCGGAAAACATCCGCCCGCGGACTCCTGACAATGTCGCGCCCCCAGTTTATAGCGCGCCGAGGATTGCTAATCAAGTTTTCGCCATCTGGATCGGCGGGTCTGCGGGCAGCTGGAATGTCCCGACTAACTGGAGCGGCGGAGTGGTTCCGGACAACGGAACGCCGGTGGGGACGACCTACGCCGTCTATATCGATAATGGAAACACCGGGACCAACACCGCGGTCACAATTACCTTCCCGGTCACGATCGACAGCCTGACCGTTGATGTCGGCGACAGTCTGCAGATTGCCAACGCACAAAGCCTGAAAGTGGTCAATAGCGGTCAGGGAACCGGGACCATCGTCAATAACGGCTTAATCATCCTCAGCTCAAACGGAAACTTTACCGATCTGCTGATCGGCGGCGACGTCACCATCAGCGGAAGCGGAAGCATTCTGCTTTCTGGTGGAACTAATACCCGAATTTACGCAACGACCGCGCCCTCTACGCTGACCAATCAAAGCAACACGATTTCCGGTAACGGCAATATCGGCAACAACTCGATGACGCTCAACAATCAAGGCTTGATTCAAAATACAAACAATCAGTTAATTATCGATCCGGGCAGCGGCGGCGTCATCAACAGCGGCACCATCGAATCTTTCGGCGGTGGGTTCGGCTCAATCGAACTGAACGATGGAACTTTTAACAACGCCGGCGGCACTATTTCAATTAACAGCGGCAGCCTTCTAATAAAATCAGGCGCAACCGTCACCGGCGGAACAGTAAATATCGACAACAATTCTTCATTACTGATTCTTAGCGGAAGCATTACCGGCGGCACTCTGAATAATTCCGGTTTCATTAGTTTTCCAACCTCCGTCACCACAACCATCGGCGGAACAATTAACAATCTGACCACCGGTTTTTTTAACATCGGCAACTCTAACTTGGTTGTGACGGCACCATCCGCCATTAACAATTCCGGCGAGGTTAGTATTACAACGAGCGGGTTATTGACATTGAATTCCGGCGTCAATTTTACGCAGACCGGACTTTTTGGAAGAATTACCGTCGATGGAAATCTGACCGCCAACGGCGGACTGGTCAGGATTCTCAGCGGTGCCTTGACCGGCAACGGCTTTGTTAATGCCGACGTCAACAACAGTGCGCGAGTTGAACCCGGTATATCTGTCGGCGGCACGCTAACCATCAACGGAAACTATATTCATTCGGCAACCGGTGTATTTAATATGGATCTTAACGGCGCGGGCGAAGGCACCGGCTATGACTCGCTCCATGTCAACGGCACCATTAATCTCGTCGGCGACCTCAACATCACCGGCCAATTTTCGCCCACCATCGGCGACAAATTTACTATCATTCAAAACGACGGAACGGATGCGGTTACCGGCACGTTCAGCGGGCTTCCCGAAGGTGCTTCGATTACCCACTTCGGACAGCAATATCGGATAAGTTATGTCGGCGGCTCCGGCAATGACGTCGAACTGACAACTTTGACCGCCGCCCCGACGCCAACACCCACCGCAACCCCGACCCCCACACCAATGCCGACTCCGACTCCGACTCCGACTCCAACTCCAACGCCAACTCCGACGCCGTCTCCATCACCGACGCCGACGCCGACAATTATTGTGACGAACAATAACAACAGCGGCGCCGGAAGTTTACGTCAGTCAATTGCGGATGCAGCCATTGGCGACACAATCGTTTTCGACCCGAGCGTCAAAGGCGCAATCATATTAGATACACCCGGCTCTCCGGCATTGGGTGGTGAACTTCTCATTGACAAAGACTTAACCATCAAAGGACCCGGCGCAAATGTACTGCGGCTATTGCAGGAGTTTCTCTCGAATGATCGGGTACTTCATATCACGGCGGGAAATGTTTCCATTTCCGGCTTAAGTATTTCAGGTGGAAGCGATTATAGTTCCGGCGGTCGTGGGGCTGGAATTTTGATTGATCCGGGTGCGATGTTGGCACTCAACAACTGCGCTATCAGTCGAAACAATGCTGATTTTCCCGGCAGCGGTGGCGGCATTTACAACTTCGGCACTTTAAACATCACCAACTGCGCGGTTGAAAGCAATGTCGGAGAGACGGGCGGCATTGTTAACGATGGCGGCACCATGACTCTTACCAATGTAACGGTCTCGGACAACGTCGGTTCTACATCTTCGGATAACGTCGGCGAGGGAACCGGCGGCATAAAAGTTAATGGCGGCACAACGACGATCCTGAACTGCACCATCGCCGATAATGGCGTCGACGGCGCTGTCGCGGGTGAGGTTGGTGGTTTGAAAATCGTTTCCGGAAGCACCATTAACATCAAAAATACCATCATCGCAAATAACTACTCAATTACAGATGAAGAAATATACGTGAGGACTTTAGATGTCAGCGGAACCGTGATTTCACTGGGTCGCAACCTGATTGGCGATACTGCGGGCAGCACGGGTTTTGGCGTCAATGATTTTCGTAATGTAAATCCACAATTGGGCGGTTTAGCCAGCAACGGCGGAACAACCGAAACATATTCTCTGCTTAGCGGAAGCCCGGCAATTAACGCCGGCATCAATACCGGCACACCGGCGACTGACCAACGCGGCGTGGCACGTCCGCAGGGTAACACCGTGGATATCGGCGCTTACGAATCAGGCGTCCGCCCGGCGGCTTTCGGCAAAATTGTATTTGTCAGCAATCGTGACGGCAATAATGAAATTTACTCGTTAAATGCCGACGGCACGAATCAAACGCGCCTGACGAATAATTCCGCGAACGACACTTCGCCCCATTGGTCGCCCGACGGCTCGAAAATAATTTTTACAAGTGATCGTGATGGCAACCGCGAGATTTACTCAATGATGGCTGATGGTTCAAATCCGACGCGGCTGACCAACAACACGGTTCAGGATATTGATCCGGCGTGGTCACCCGACGGAACAAAACTCGCTTTTTCCAGAGGCGGCGACATCTTCGTTATGGACGCCGACGGAGCCAATGAAAGACAGCTTACCGCCCCGGCTTTTTCAATCGTCAAGACTCATCCGAGCTGGTCTCCCGACGGAGCCTTCATTGCCTTTCAAGGACGGTTTGTATCGGGAAATTATGCCATTTTAATCATCCCGACTTCGTGTTCAAACTGTACGGAGTGGAATCAGATGACTTCGGGAATCGGCAATTTCGTGTATCCCGCCTGGTCGCCTGATGGCAATGCGATTGCCTACACCATCGATGTTGTTGAGTTTGGCGCATCAACTTATTTGTCACACCGGTTCGATTTCTTTCAGAGTCAGATCGGCATTCATCCACTCGCTACTGCCTATTTTCCCGGAGCCAGCTTTCCGGCGTGGTCGCCTGACGGCGCTGAGTTAGTTAGCGTTTCAAGGGATGCTGAAGGCAACAGTCTTTACATTATTAACGCTGACGGAACTAATTTAACCGAACTGTTGACAAATCCAATTACCAGTCGCAGTTCTTTTCCTGATTGGACAGGCTTTCAGACAGTAGCGGGAGCAAATGTCACGGCAATTTCGGGGACGACTTCGGTTAATTTCTCGAACGTTGCAGCGGGCGGAACGACCACCGCCGTTCCGATCAATCCGGCAACTGCCGGAACTTTGCCCGGTGGTTATTCGCTCGGCGTCGGTTTTCCTGCTTATGAGATCACGACGACGGCCAGCTACACCGCGCCGATTATTGTCTGCATGCAGGTTCCGAGCGTGACAAATCCGGCGGTCTTCAATGCGCTGACCCTTTTTCACAGTGAAGGCGGAGTTTTGGTAAATAGAACATCGAGCCGAAATTTTGCCACGAAAACGATTTGCGCGAGCGTGTCGAGTTTGTCGCCGTTTATCGTCGCGGAAAATACTGCCCCGACCGCTGCCAGCGTCAGCGGACGAGTTTCGGCTTCCAGCGGCA
>JBDTZT010000532.1:0-3678 GCA_040005005.1 Actinomycetota bacterium | reverse complement strand
CGAGCGTTTCCGCTGCTTCGCGCAACGCGCCGTTGCACGCCACGCCGCCCGCGACGATCAAAGTTTTCGGCTGTAGTTGAACCGCCAGTTTTTCAACATTTATCATCAAACTTTTTACAACCGTTGCCTGAAAACTCGCCGCGATGTCTTTGATTTCCTGCGAAGCCATTTCGTTTTCCGTTGCCGGCGTAATTTCGTTTTCACGAATATAGCGCGACACGGCAGTTTTCAAACCGCTGAAACTGAAATCCGGTCGTCCGTCGGAAATTTTCGCAATCGGAAATTTTATTTTATTTTTATCGCCTGTCCTAGCAAGGTTTTCGATCACGGGTCCGCCCGGATAACTAAGCCCGAGCATTTTTCCGACTTTATCAAAAGCTTCGCCCGCCGCGTCGTCGCGGGTGCGCGAAACGACTTTGTATTTGCCCTCTTCGGGAATGTAAAAAAGGTTCGTATGTCCGCCGGAAACGATTAAAGCCAATGCCGGATACTCGACGGGCGGATTTTCAAAAACGATTGAATAAACATGTCCTTCGATATGATTGACGCCGATAAACGGAACTCCTAAGCCCCACGCCAAAGCCTTTGCATAACTTACGCCGACCAGCAAAGAACCAATCAGACCGGGACCTTGCGTAACGGCAACCGCGTCCAAATCCTTAAACTCGATTCCCGCTTTCGTCATCGCTTCTTTAACGACCGGCTCAATTTTTTCGAGATGCTCACGCGCCGCTAGTTCGGGGAAAACTCCGCCGTAAGGACGATGGAGTTCGATTTGCGACGAGATCACCGACGACAAAATTTCTCTGCCGCCCGCGACAACTGCCGCCGCCGTTTCATCGCACGAACTTTCGATACCTAAAACCAACATTCTTAAATTGTAATATAAAATAGAAAAATCGCGCTCTCCAGTGAATTGGAAAACGCGACGCTGGGGTGAAAATTGTCAATTAAAACTTAGCGTCTGTGCTCTTCGATCTGCGCCGGACTTTGCACACCGCCATTCGCGACCGAGCCAATAAAACCGCTCAAAAACAAAATTGCCGCAATAAGTAAAAAAGCTCCGATGCTTAGTAACGCCCAAATCACACCGCGATAGGATTTTGCCGTGTCTTCCCTGACTACTCTGTCCTCGCCGTCAACTGTGATAACATCTTTTGCCATATTCTTTCTCCTAAATAAGTAGTTTCGATACTCCGATTATCTAATCTCGGCAAAGGTCGTGCCAAACGGCAAAATGCGGTTAATTACTCATTTTTATTGAGTATTCTATAAACTCAGTTGATTGTCGTATCGTAATAAAACGTCTTTTTTGAATTGTTTTAATACAGTTTAATATCTCAGACTTTTTTCCAAATCTGCAAAACTTCCCAATTTTCGCGTGAAAGTTCGACACCTTCCGGAAAATGTGCGAGAAAATCAGCGCGCAGATGAACGGCACCGAGGCTTAAATAATCATCCAGAGCTTTTTGGTCATCCGCTTCGTATTGAATTCGATAACGATTTTCGCCGGAGCGCGTAAATTTCGCGCCGCTGAAATAATTTGTCGTAAGCAGATCGGGAATATGCAGTTCGCGCATA
Source organism: Actinomycetota bacterium (assembly GCA_040005005.1). Classification (GTDB taxonomy): domain Bacteria; phylum Acidobacteriota; class Blastocatellia; order Pyrinomonadales; family Pyrinomonadaceae; genus JAFDVJ01. Next base: position 2,097 of record JBDTZT010000532.1, on the reverse strand, counting down.
TATTTTTCGTATTTTTCGATTGAATCGGCGCGAACGATGCAAGTTATTTCGTAAATTATCATTTTATCTTCCCGTAAAAAGGGTTTTCTCATCCACAAAGCACAGCCCGTTGCCGAAAGGATCATATGCATAAAAACAACGTTCGCCCCACGGACGAACGGATATTTCGCCCGCCCTCGCACCATGAACTTCCGCCTTTGACAAACAATCTAATTCTTTTGCTCGCGCATAAAAATCTTCGAGATTGGCAACCGAAATATATATATACTCGGAATTGGGCGGGTTTTTACTGTTCAGAAGTGCCAGAATTACTGCGCCGCAATCAAAATAATAGCGTCCGCCGCCGACGCTTCTCCCTTCGATGCCAAGCAATCCGGAATAAAAGTCAAATGCTTTTTCCGGCTCCGAAACCGGCACGATTATTCGATAGATATTAGGAATGTTTTCAGCCATTGTATCGCTCCTTAAAATTAAATAATTTTCACAATAATCATTGTCATATCGTCGTGTTGTTTCGCGCCGTTCGCAAATTTGTCGGCACAGGCGACGATATGCGTCAAAATTTCTTCGGAAGGTTTGTCATACACGATTTTAAGTTCTTCGAGCATCGCGTCTTCGCTCCATTCTTCTTCCGCCGGATTCATCGCTTCCGAAATTCCGTCCGTGTTGCCGACGAATAAATCGCCTTCTTCCAACTGAATCTCGCCTTGCGTGTAATTGATGAACATTGTCGGCAGCATTCCGACGACCGCGCCGCCTTCTTCCAATCGCAAAACCTCACCGCTTTTGCGAATCACGAACGACGGATTATGTCCGGCGTTGACGTAAATCAGTTTGCGGGATTTTACGTGACTTCGCGCTTGACGGTTTCGCCCGTTTCGGTTGTCCGTTCGATCGTGTAATTGATCTTATCGCCAACGCGGGTTTTTCCGAATTCCTCAAAAAGCATCCAACCGTCTGTAAAAAATCTTCCGTTAATTGCCGTGATGTTGTCGCCGACCTGCATTCCGGCTTCGGACGCTTCGGGCAAAACATAAATGACTTTCGATTTTTGAAGTTTAAAAGGAATACGGATCGAACTGCTTTGATTAACCGTCCGGCTCAGCATTATAACAGTTCGATTGCCGTGTTGAACAAGCGCGGTCATTGCCAGAATGAAGAACAATATCAGCGGAATATAAAGAAACGTCCGTTTTTTCATAAATCAAAAACTTAATGGCGGCGGCAACGTAAAAACAACATAACACATCTTTTCTGTGATTAATATATTTTCAAAAAAATCCCGAGGTTTTTATGCTGAAAAATAAATTGCTTCTATGCGTTATTTTGACGTTTTGTTTTGCTTTTTCCGCTTTCGGACAAACGTCGGTGGCCAGCGTCGTTCATACGCAATACAAAATAAATTCGCTGGCGTTGGGCGAAGAACGGACGATTCTGGTGCGCGTTCCGTCAAATTACGAACTAACGGACGAAAGGTTTCCGGTCATCTATATGACGGACGCGCATCCGCCGCAAAATGCGATGATGGCGGGAATTATCGAACAACAGGCATGGAGCGGAATGATGCCCGAAATGATTCTGGTCGGGATTCAAAACACGAATCGTTCACGCGACCTGACGCCGACCGACGACGGCAAAGGCGGACAAGTCGGCGGCGCATCAAAATTTTTGCAGTTTATCGAAACCGAAGTCATTCCGCTGGTTGAAAAAAATTACCGCACCCAGCCTTTCCGTATCTTTGCCGGACACAGCCTCGGCGGATTGTTTGCGGTTTACGCCTTCGCGGCGCGTCCCGATTTGTTTAATGCCTACATCGCCGCGAGTCCGGTTTTGGATTGGGATAAAGATTACGTCATCAAACTCGTCGAAGAACTTTTCAAGCAAAACAAGGACTGGAAAAAGACGATGTTTATTTCCATCGGCAACGAACCCGATTATGTGAAAGGTTTTAATGCGTTTCAGGATTTGCTTAAAAAGGCGAAACCGAAAAACTTTGAATACGAATTCCGCGAATTCAAGGACGAAAATCACGCTTCGAGCGTTTTGCCTTCATATTACGCCGGTTTACGAAAGATTTTCGCGGGTTGGACACCGCCG
>JBDTZT010000531.1:0-3682 GCA_040005005.1 Actinomycetota bacterium | reverse complement strand
AAACATCAAATCACCCGCGAAACACAAGATGATTACGCCTACAATTCGCACCGTAAAGCGACGGAAGCGCGTGAAAAAGGATATTTCAAAGACGAAATTATTCCGATCGAAATTCCGCAAAAGAAGGGCGATCCCGTAGTTTTGGATTACGACGAACCGGTTCGTTCCGACACCACAGTTGAAGCTCTCGGCAAACTAAAACCAGCGTTCAAAAAGGACGGCGGAACCGTCACGGCGGGAAACGCGCCGGGCGTCAATGACGGCGCCTCGGCACTTGTCGTGACATCAGCGGAAAAGGCGGCGGAACTTGGCATCGAGCCGTTGGCGCGGATTGTTTCTTATGCAACATCGGGAATTGAACCGAAATTTATAATGCTCGCGCCGGTTGAAGGCGTGCGCCGGGCAGTGGCAAAAGCCGGCTGGGAACTGGCTGAGGTTGAGCTTTTTGAACTCAACGAAGCATTTTCGGTCCAAGCCCTGGGCGTCATGAAGGAACTCGGCATCAATCCGGATTTGGTCAATGTTAACGGCGGTGCGGTCGCCATGGGACACGCCATCGGTAATTCGGGAAGCCGTGTTTTGACGACTTTGCTTTATGAAATGAAGCGGCGCGGCGCGAAAAAAGGCGTCGCCGGTTTATGCTTGGGCGGCGGAAATTCGGTTGCGATGGCGGTTGAAAGGATTTAATTTACTTTTGCAACCAATAACTGCGGTCGGCGTATAATAATTTATAATAATTTGCGTTAATCGCAGTTTTATTTTGAGGCATACAATGACAGCAAAAGAACAAAACAAATTAGCGGGAATTTTCTTGATGGTGCACGGCGGATTGCAAACTTTATTAATGCTTTTTATGTGTGTATTCTACGGAATTTTCGGTGCGGCGGTTTTATTTGGTGGAAGAAAGGGCGAAGATCAAATGTTCGGTGTTTTTTTTATTGCAATGATCGCTTTTATCTTCATTTTTTCGATAATTTTTATTATTCCGCAGATTATCGGTGGTTGGAAATTGTATAAGGAAAAGCCGAATGCGCGGATTTGGGGAATAATCGGCAGTATTTTTGCTTGTATATCGTTTCCGCTCGGGACGGCGGCGGGCGTTTTCGGAATGGTATTTTTGTTCGGTGACGAAGGCACACGGTTTTATTTGAACGAAAATCGGAATTTGAATTATCTCCCGAACTCGGAATTTGCCGCGAATGCATCTGATTTTGTTAATAAATCGCCTGATTATGTGAAATCACCGCCTCCGAATAGTTGGCAATAAATTTACGAAAAATATCAAAATAATTAATCAACGGGTGAAAGGATAATTCTTTTCACTCGTTTGTTTTGTGAAGGGAATTTAGTTAGATTTTAGGTAAGGTTTTCAGACAAATTTATCAAAAGGAACAATTAAAAATGAGTGAAATTATTGGGATTATCGGCGCGGGAACAATGGGCAACGGCATCGCTCAAACTGCCGCCAATGCAGGTTTCGAAGTAGTTATGTGTGACATCAAGGAAGATTTTGTCGAACGCGGCTTTCAAAGCATCGGCAAAAGTCTCGACCGTTTTATTAAAAAAGAAACGATGACCGAAGAAAAAAAAGCGGAAATTCTCGGTCGTATCAAAACCACGACGAATCTCGAAGATTTAGAAGACTGCACGCTGATTGTCGAAGCGGCGACGGAGAATTTTGAAATAAAGAAACAACTTTTTGAAAAACTTGACGAAATTACGTCGGAAGAAACAATTCTGGCAACGAATACTTCGTCAATTTCAATTACAAAAATCGCCGCCGTGACGTCGCGTCCCGAAAAAGTTATCGGAATGCACTTTATGAATCCCGTTCCGCTGATGAAACTCGTCGAGGTTATTCGCGGCATTGCAACCTCTGACGAAACTTACGCAAAAGTCAAAGAAATGTCCGAAACAATGGGCAAAACGCCGCTTGATTGCCAGGACTTTCCGGGTTTTGTCGCCAACCGTATTTTGCTTCCGATGATCAACGAGGCGATTTTCGCGCTGTATGAAGGCGTCGCGACCCGCGAAAGCATTGACGGTATTATGAAACTCGGAATGAATCATCCGATGGGACCTTTAACGCTCGCGGATTTTATCGGTTTGGACGTTTGTCTGGCGATTTTGCGTGTGATGCAAGAAGGTTTGGGCGACCCGAAATATCGTCCCTGTCCGTTATTAATCAAAATGGTTGACGCGGGTTGGCTCGGACGCAAATCAGGCAAAGGTTTTTACGAATATAATCAATAAATAAAGTATTGAACGAAAGGCGACTAGCCGGCAGGCTTTAAAAAAACGCGCCGGACTATCGTTTCCAATTAAGGATTAAGGAAGTCGAGGTGTTTTTACGCCGCTTTTCAAGCCGCAAATGCAGGCGAGTCGCCTGTGTTACACTCGGCTTGACACGCCAAATCAACGTCTGACACCATAATTGTTTGCATCCACCCAAAGATTTGATAATCTGAATCGAAAAGTTTTTATACATCCGAAATTTATCGGCGCGAATCAAAAACTTTGCTTTGCGATTTTGCGTAATAGCAACAATAAATCATCTGATTGAGAACAAATATGAAAAAATTAAACGTTTTTATTTCAATCTTTGCATTGGCGTTTGCGCTCAGCCTGACGGCTTTCGGGCAAACAAAAATCGCGCCGTTGAATATTAAGGAAAGAACTTTGAAAAACGGGTTGCACGTAGTTAGTGTGCAGGACAATTCGAGTCCTTCGGTGACGGTGCAAGTTTGGTATGATGTCGGGTCAAAAAATGACCCGCAGGGACGCAATGGTTTTGCGCATCTCTTTGAACATCTGATGTTTAAATCTACGAAAAATATGAAATCGGAGATGATGGATAGATTGACCGAAGATGTGGGAGGATTTAATAATGCTTCGACGAGTGACGACGTTACTAATTATTTTGAAGTTATTCCGTCAAACTATCTTGAAACACTGATTTGGGCGGAAGCCGAAAGAATGTCCAATCTGAATGTTGACGATGCCAATTTTCATTCGGAACGCGCCGTGGTCGAAGAAGAATTTCGGCAAAGCGTTTTAGCCCAGCCCTACGGACAATTTTATGAAGCAATTCAAAAATATTCCTTCAACGTTCATCCGTATAAACGAACAACCATCGGCACAATCGAAGAACTTGAATCGGCTTCCTTGCAGGACGTAATAAATTTTCATTCGACTTATTATCGCTCTGATAACGCGACATTAATTGTGGTCGGCGATTTCGATCAGACGCAGTTTGACGGTTGGGTTGATAAATATTTCGATAAAGTCGCTAAACCGGAAAATAAAATTCCGCGTGTAACTGAAATTGAACCCGAAAGAACTGCGGAAAGACGCGAAGTTGTCAAAGTTAAGAACGTTCCGCTTCCGGCGGTAGCCATTACATATCTTGCGCCGCCGGCCAAAGATAAAGACACGGCGGCATTGAAGATTGCCGAAGCGATTCTGTCCGGCGGCGATAGTTCGCGGCTTTATCAGGAATTGGTTTATAAACAGCAAATCGCGCAGGAAGCCTCATTTAGTGTTGATGACCACGTTGATAAAGGATTGATGTATTTTACTGCGACAATGGCCAGTGACCAGACACCGGAAACGGGCGAAAAATCGCTGCTTGCCGAACTGAAAAAGATTCAGGACGCGCCGGTTTCTGTCCAAGAACTCGAAA
>JBDTZT010000530.1:0-3684 GCA_040005005.1 Actinomycetota bacterium | reverse complement strand
CACACGGGCAGTCGCCGACACCGCAATCGACACCGCAACGGACACCTGACCCGTCATGGGAAAGGCAGAGAGCGATTGAGCAAAACAATAATCGCCGATTGGAGGCGATGAGAATGAAGAACGCCGTAAACACGAGGGAAACAACCCAAAATGTCGTTCAAAATATTGAATCCATTTACCGTAAACCGACTTCGAAGGAAAGAAAACTGCTTGCTCCGAATCCAGAGGATTTAAAGAAATTCGACGAGTTTCTGGGAAAATCCGATACCGGAATCATAAAACTGGTGCCTGATTTCGGTTGTGCCGCAAATCCGAATGTGATTGTCGCCTCGCCGGATTGTTTGAAATATTCGATGCCCGGCGCCGGTTCTTCCTATTCTTTTCGCGTCAATAATTATCGAATCCAGCGACTTGCGGATCTAACTTACACCAAAAATAGTTTTCAGGCGATCGGCATTTTGCTGCATGGAATTTTGGTTGACATCGGGGATGTTTCTTTAGAGCAAGTTTCGCTCGATACAAAAGGGTTAAAGTTTTTAATCGATTTTATCCCGACCGAAGATTATAAAAAAGGCAGGGAAATTGACAGAGAATTTCTTCAAGGCATCAAAAAAGAAGGATTTCTGTATAGCCGCGCAGTTGCCGCTAAAGAAAACACGACTTATATTTTGCGGTCGGTTGCTTATCGAGGGAAATCTTATCGCGCAGTGCAGGGCTTAACCTATGACGAATTTGATTTCGACAAACGGAAAGACATCATCGTCGCTTTTCGAATTATCCGCACAGATGAAGATGGAAGCATTACAATTTTGTGGAAGGAATTGGAAAGTAAAAAATCGCCGACAATTAAAAAAACCAATCAAACAAAGCCCGACATTGAAGAAAATAAATTTGTTACTGAGAAATAATAATTTAAGGCGACTGATTTCCGAGAGTTTTAAGATTGAAAACAGTTTTCTTATAAAATGAACTTCGGAACGAATAGATTAATTATGTTTTAAGGAAAAAGATCGTATGGCATTTCGGGTTATCACAACTTGTGTTATCTTGTTGATTTTCCTGAGCCAAACCTTTGCTCAAAAAATGTCGCCGAGTCTGACAGTTATCCGGCGGACTGGCAGTTTTATCCTTCGCACCAAGCCGACTAAAGAACAGAAAAAACAGCTTTTGCCAAATTCGCTGGATTTAAGAAAATACGAACAATTTCTCCAACAACCGAAAACGGGAATTTTTCGTCTGATGCCGGACATCGGCTGCACTGAAAATATCAATGTGATCAGAGCTGATGAGGTCTGCTTGAAATTTATTCCCGAAAGCTCGTATTACTCTTTTCGTAAAAAGGAACACACTATCGAGATGTTGGCAGATATTCGTCTGAAAAGCGGATACTTGGTCAGCGACGGAATTTTATCGCAGGGAATCTTAGTCAACTTAGGCGAAATTGAGCTTGAAAAAGTAGTGCCGGAAAGCGAAGGTCTGAAGTTTCTGTCAAACTTCTTACCTAGCGGAAATAGCGTCGAGGCAAAAAAGCAATATCTTCAAATGCTGAATGGTGTCAAAGTCGGCAAATACGAATACAAACATTTACTGCCGATGGTTGAAAACACTACTTACGCACTGCGGGTCATTGCCTATATAAGGAAATGTTTTCCGCACTTTTCGCGACTTTCGCTTTGATTTGCTCGACGGCGATAACAGAATTGATTTAACATTGGCTTTTCGCGTCATTCGCAAAGAACCAGACGGCGGTATAACATTGCTTTGGAAGGAAATCGAGCGTCAAAAATCGCCGCCGATCAAATTTCCGAAACGTGAAAAAAAGTAATTCCGATAAAAAGCGGGACGCAATTTACCAAATCGAAAAGTTGCAGTAGATTAAAAGCTAAAGACTTCTATTGTCGGGTTTGTTTTCGTGTTTAGCGTTTGAAGAGGTAAGTATGAAACATTTAATTTTATTTTTGGGCTTAACTTTTGGAAGTTTTGTAGGAGCAGATGCACAGCGTAATCCGCAACCGACGCCGCCGCCGGTAATCCAAGACCCGCAAAGACAGCAAGGATTGGAGAGACAAGCCGATATAAATCAGCGGTCACAGGAATTGCAGATGAATGAGAAATTTCCCGTAAAAAGTAACGCGGAAGCCAAAATTTTTCGGGATAATATTCAGCCGCTCTATCGCGAACCAACCAAATTAGAGATGGAAACACTTGTGCCGAATTCGGAAGATATAAAAACATTTTCCGCGCTTTTGCTTCAAAAAAATACGGGATTAATTAAATTAGTTCCCGAAAAAAATTGCGGTGAAAAAGCGAATATTGTTAATGTTACCCCTGATTGTGCAAAATACACAATGCCCGGCGGCGGTGCGTCGTTCTCGTTCCGCACTGAAAATTACCGGATTCAGCATCTTGCCGATTTAAATTATACGGGCAGAAGTTTTCGGGCATTCGGCGTTTTGGCGCACGGAATTTTTGTTAATTTGGGCGATGTGCCGATTGATAAGATTGATTTAAAATCCGCCGGAATGAGTTTTTTGGCGGATTTTCAGCCCGCGAATGATTTTAAGGAAGCCCAGGAAATCGCCATGAAACTTGACGTGGGCATCAAAAACGAAACATATTTTTATAAAAATCTGTTGCCTGTCGCTGAAAACACGACTTACGCAGTGCGTTCAATCGCCTATCAAGGCACGATTATGCGGTCAATTCAAGGTTTGACTTACAACGAACTCGAAATTGATAAAAGAAAAGATGTCATCGTCGTTTTTCGCGTCGTTCGCCGTGATTCAGACGGCAGCGTAACGATTCTCTGGAAAGAATTATCGAATAAAAACGCACCGAAATTAAAGGAAAATAAATAGTTTCAAATGGAACAAAGTCGTGACAAATAAAATGGAAAACAAAATTGCCGTTGTTACAGGCGGCACGAAGGGAATCGGCTACGCCATTGCCGAAAAATTATTAGAATCGGGCGCGAAGGTTTTTATTTGTGCGCGAAACAAGCCGGAATTGAAACACGCGCTTGAAAGGCTTTCGGCTTCAGGCCGGGTCGAAGGCGAGATTTGCGATGTGCGCAGCGAAGACCAGGTGCGGATGATGCTCGAAGAGGCAACCAGAGTTTTCGGCGGCATTGATATTCTCGTCAACAACGCCGGAATCGGCATTATCGGCAAAACGGTCGAAGAATTGTCGGGCGACGAATTTCGGCAAACACTCGAAACAAATCTTTTTGGCGTTTTTTACGCGTGTCATTACGCTGTGCCGATTATGAAAAAACGCGGCGGCGGTTACATCATTAATATTTCTTCGCTTGCCGGACAAAACGCGCATCCGCGAATGGCGGCTTACAACGCTTCAAAATTCGGTCTGAATGGTTTTTCCGAAGCCTTGATGCAGGAAGTGCGCCAGGACAACATCAAACTCAGCTATATTTGTCCGGGCTCGGTCAACACCTATTTCGGCGGCGACACGCCGGGCAAAGACAACGCGTGGCAGCTGCAGCCCGAAGACATCGCCGAGGTTGTCATTGATTTACTCGAAATGAACGAACGCGCCCTGCCGAGCAAGGTTGAAATTCGTCCGAGCAAACCGCCGAAAAAATAATGAATCAAAAGACATCTATGAAAATATTAAGTATCTTTTTAATGCTGCTTTGCGCAATAGGATTGGCGAATGCCCAAACTTCTC
>JBDTZT010000529.1:0-3691 GCA_040005005.1 Actinomycetota bacterium | reverse complement strand
GCGGTTGACGGCTTCCCGGCGGGCGATTTGTTCCCGCGTCATATCCGCACCGGTAACCAGTCGCCCGTTGAAAAAATTGGTAACGCGCAAGCTGCCGTTTGTTATCGGTTGCTGTAATTTCACACTCATCCTTTTCTCCTTTATCGGGGTTTTTGTGAACCACGCACAAAAATTGTGGCAAAACCTTTTTTCTCTTTTGGAAAACCCGAAAAATTAATTGATGATTCGCCGGCATACTGATCCAATGGAATAGCTGAACCGCCTTTAACACTTACTTCTATTTGGGATAGATTGAACCTAAAACGCATATACGGCTTTTCTGATTCTAAGGAAATTTGAAAAACATTTCTGGTATTTTGATTAAAAGGCTCCAAGTTAAATCTGATTGGAACCAGAAACGTTTCTTTTTTATCCGGGGGCAGATTTGGCGTATTTCTAACCTCTTCAAAAATTGTTAAGCCCTCAAGTTTATCTCCTGCAATTTCAACCAAATTTCCCGGAGCATCAATATTAAACCAAATCTCATAAAGCAGAATTCCGGGTATTTCAAGTTTTGTAATGGTCGCGAGGGGCAGTATGAGTTCGGTTTTAGACCCGGTAGTAGGAGGAATTTTCGGTTTTTGTTGTAATGTCCATTCGTCGCCGTTCCATACTAAAATATCATCAATCGAAGGTTCTCCATTGGAAACCTGCCTGCCTTGCAATTTATTAACCGTCGGATTCGGAAAATTCCCGCTCAAATCGCCCGCCGCCGGGTCGCCGTCCTTAATCGCCTGCTGGAAAATGACCGCCTGACCGTCCGCTTCGGCTTTGGCGAGATTTGTGATCAGTTTTCCGCCGCCGTCCAGGTTTCCCGTCAAGGCGCGATCGCCCTTAACTAGGAGATACTGCAGATGATCATCATCGTCAAGCCCGGTTAAATCACCATGTTTCGTTATTCCGCCCGTCGTCGTTAGCGGATCTTCAGCAATCCACTTTTCACCCTTAAAGATTAATATCTGTCCTTCCGAAGGCTCTGCGTCAACCGTTTTTCCCTGCAATTTAGTGATCGTCGGATTCGGATATTTTCCGCTTAAATCGCCGCCCGCGTCATCGTCTTTTTTGATTGCCTGTTCGAAGATTACGGCATCACCGGCTTCTGCTCCCGGAGCTGTCTTGATAATCCGATTGCCGCCGAGGTTTAATCTGTCGCCCATCTCCCGCGAACCGTCAATTAATAGATATTGCTGATGATCATCGTCACCGAGTCCGACTAAATTTCCGTGGTCGGTGACGCTGCCGCCGTCCATTGACGGAATTTTGTTTGTCCACTTGGTACCGTCAAAAATCAGCACCTGTCCGTCGGCGAGGGTTGAAATTTCAACATCGCTCAAACTGTCCAAAGAAATCGGCGAAGGCGCCGAAGGCGGACTCATAATTGGCGGACTGGTAATCGGCGAATTTGTGGCGGAGAAGTATGAAATATTGCCTAGCATCCATTCCTGAAGCATTCGCAAATGCAGAAGGAAAGGACGTTTTTCTTGATTGTTTTCAATTTCCTGCGTATCGCTCACCTTCCAACCGGAAGAAATTGCCACTATTGGAATATGAAGTTCGGCCAGCAAAACGCAATCTTCGAGTTTTGCTCCGCCCGTCATTTCAAGGTCGCAGCCAAGTTTTCGGTCGCTCAAAATGTTTCTGAGTTCCGTGACCCACAAGCGAAAAGCCGTTCGCATATAATCGCCAATATCTTTTGGATGAATTTGTAAAACCGTCGGCGGCGAACTAATCGGCGGACTCGCCGGCGAAAGCCATTCAGCGCGAATTGCGTCTGTAAACTTCTCAATCGGCGTTGACGAACCCGTTTCAGTAATTTTTATTTTTTTGAGCCATTCGACATATTCACGCACCTTTTCTTCTTCGGGCTGTTTCGGCGATGCAAACCGAAGTTCGAGTGAAAAGTCGTCCTTAACGCGTGAATCGGCTGACAATTCATCCTCACTGCGGCACTGTTCACCCGGAATCGGCACATTATCCGTCAAACAATCGCGGTAACAAAGCGTCACGTAAAGCGTTAGTTGATCGGCGGCGGCGGGCGGCGACGTCATTGGCGAACTCAGGCCGGCCGTGCGCCGGTTTTTTTCGACATCCCCGGCATTGGCCGCCAGCCATTGATTGAGATAAGCACATTGCGCCGCCGATACACAGATCAATTGCCCTTGCGGACTGATCGCCACGCCCGGCAGAATCATCACCCGAAAACCTTTGGCGCCATCTTCTTCGATTCTGACGCTGAGGCCCGAAATTGTCCCGTAGCCGAGAGCATCACGCGCCAGCCAGCGGTCGCGTCCGGCGAGATAGGCAAATTCCTGAGTGAAATCGTCAACACCCAAAATCATCCCGGATGTGTAATTAACGTGTTTGGTCAAGTCCAATTCACTATTTGCGGTCACGGCTGAAACTGTTGAAAAACAACTCATGGCTCACCATCCTCTTTTTGTTTTAATGCCTTACTACCTAAAACGTAGCGGCTCGAATATTTTTCCGGTTGCGGAATTCCGATCCGGCTTTCCCCGACAAATGATTGTCCCAAAACCATTTCAGGGTTAAGCAGGGGGTCGCGGCTGCCCAACCCGAGCAGCGTGTCGAGTCCAAGACGAACTTCGTCAAGGCGGAACAAATTCCAGTAATAACGAAAATCGCAAACCGTGTGCGCCGGTTTTTCCAACTCGACAATGCGCCGCGCGAGTTCGAGTTGGCGCGATTGATCTTCCGCACTTTCAATTCTTTTTCCGTTGAGCGTGGCCGGAATCAAAACCGTAAAACGATGCGCCGTTTGGTGCATTGGCAGGACTGCGCTTTCAAATTGAAACCAATCGGCCAGCGGTTTATCCAAAAGCGGTAATTGGTCAAACAGCGAAACAAATTCAAACGACTTCCAATTTGTTGCGTATAAATCGTTTAACTGTCCGATACGACGATAACGGCGGGCGAGAAAATCCTGCCAAAGTTTGCGGCGGCGGCCTGAAACCACCGTTTTTACCGCGAAATCCTGCCAATCGGTAAGCAGCGTGGTGTTTGTTTCCGTTCCGGTCGGCAGAAAAATTTGTTTGAAATCATCTTGATCAACTGTTTTGCGATAGTTCGCGGCGTGCGCCGCATTTAAATCCGAAATCTCGTTTTGATATTTGTCGCGCAAAAAATTTTGCCAGTTGCGGCGTTCGGTCGCCGCGGCCGTTGAGGGCAAGAAACCTAAAACTTCCAAAGCGAATTTTTCCCAGATCGCCGATTCTTCTGTCTCGTCAGGTCTCACCAGCGGAAATTTCCGGCTCTCGTTTTCACCAAATTTTTCGCTGTAACGCAGATGCAGAATGTCTGCGCCTTGATTCGGGTTCCATTTGGCGGTTTTTTCCGAAACCCGCGGCAAACCGGCCGGGCCGAATGAATCGGCCGGAATGATTTCAGGTATTTGTCGCGTTTGAAATCCTTCCACGATCCGGATGGGATCGCGCCGTTTTTGTTCGGATGTTTGCGTTTCAAAAATGCTTTCATCAGCGCAATTATCAAGCCCTAAACGCAAAGCTATCCGCAAGCCGCGGAGAGTTCCGCGAAACTGGAAAAAATCAACCGCCCGGCTGATTAACAAACGTCTTTTCGCTTCCGGCCAACTCGCGTCAAGCACGATTCCAAACCAATTCGCCAACCAATCGAG
>JBDTZT010000528.1:0-3694 GCA_040005005.1 Actinomycetota bacterium | reverse complement strand
GCTGGGTTGATGTCGGCTACTGGGAATTGATAAATACCTTTTAATAACTAACTTTGGTTTTGCCGGCGAAAAGACGTGAATTTTAATTTTTTCGCGTTTTTTCGCGTTTCTTTGCCGACCTATCGTCTTCAATTCTGCTGCTAAAAATATGGATAAAATCCATTAAAATATATCTCTAACCTTATTATTCTTCAATAGTTTAACACCTCGAAACTTTTCTGTCACAAAATCCGTTTGAGAGGTGTTCCCGCATTAGAAAGCAAAGTTGCCAACGCTAATAATTCATTTTTGTGCAAAGCCGGTTTGCGGCTGAAAAGCGCTTTCCTTTTGGCTTAAAACCGTTCTTTGAGTTTATCCAAACGATTATTCGTTTGCAGTACAAGGAAAATAATCATGCAAAAAATATTCATAATTTTCGCAGTCATAACTTTGTCATTAACTGCCGAAGCGCAGATGAAAACGCGGAACTTGCAGATAATTGCTGATGAGCAGCCAAATTCTCCGCTGGTAGAAACAAAAAACGATTCGGCAAAAACGACAAATTTTGTCGAATTGAATAAATTAGGAGTTCAAAAAGTACTCGTTGAGAAGGATTACAACCAAGCGATCGAGTTTTTTTCAAAAGCAATCGAAATCGCGCCGGACTGTTTGATTTGCCGGTTAAACTTGGGACGCTCTTTTCTGGTTTTGGAAAAATACGACGATGCGATAAAAATTTTCAACGAATTAGGTTTCACAAATCCGAATTATGCCGATGTCCAGGCAAGTTTGGGCGAAACTTTTATTCGAAAAGAAATGTATCAAGAAAGTCTTCCCTATTTTCGTCAGGCGTTAAAACTCAATCCCAAAGATGCGATAACTCTCTGCAATTATGCAGTTTCTTTGAATATGGTGAAAAAATATGATGACGCTTTGCAAAATCTCGATAAAGCGATTAAATTACAGCCCGATTTTGCCGAAGCCTTTAGCAATCGCGGTTACACGCTTTATCTTCTCGGTCGTTATAAGAATGCTCTTGAAAGTCTGAAAAAAGCCGAAACTCTCGATCCGAATATCGCGCAAATTCATAATAATCTCGGAGTCGTTCTTGAGCAACTCGGAAAAAAGACCGAGGCGCAAAAGCAGTATTTGGAAGCCATTCGGCTTAAAAATGATTACGGGGAGGCAATTTGTAATTTAGCTTTAAGCTATTTGGCAGACGGCAATCGTGATGCGGCTTATCAACAACTTAAATTGCTTGAGAAATTTGATCTCAAGATAGCGGAACAGTTGCGAGGTGCAATTTGGAGCAAATATGTCGTTGATGTATCAAAGGTAAAAAATTGAATTTGCTTGTAATTTTTGATATTTGTTCGGCGAGGGAAGACTAAATCTTCGCCGAATAAATATTGATTCGCGTTTTGTCCGGAAAAGTTTTGTTGATAAGATTGTTGCGGACAAATGAAAAAGCCGAAAATTCACTTCGCACACGCCAATGGTTTTCCCGCCAAAACCTACAACAAACTTTTTTCTTTTCTCGAAGATGATTTTGAAATCGGATTTTTGGAACGCCACGGTCATAATCCGAAATTTCCCGTTTCCGACAATTGGAAATTTTTACGGGACGAACTTCGCGAAGAAATCGAAAAACGCTACACGGAAAAAATTATCGGAGTCGGTCACAGCTTAGGCGGCGTTTTGCATTTTCTCGTCGCGGTCGAAAAACCTGAGCTTTACAAACAGATTATTCTGCTTGATGCTCCCGTGATCAGCCGTTTCAGCAGTCATAGTTTGCACGTTTTGAAATTGACGCGATTGATTGACCGCTATACGCCTTCGCAAATCACACGGTTTCGCCGCAATTGTTGGACTTCTAAAGAGGAAGCGTTTGAACATTTTAAGAAAAAGCCGAAATTCGAGGCCTTTGACAAAGATGTTTTGCGCGATTATATAGAATACGGCACAACGCAAACCGAAAAAGGGTTTGAACTTTTTTTCAAATCCGCCATCGAAGCAAAAATTTACCGCACGATTCCACATCATCTTCCAACATTTCGCGGAAAACTGAAAATTCCGGCCGCTTATATCGGCGGAACACATTCACGCGAAGGCGAACTTGCGCGACTTTCTTTTATGAAAAAACACTTTCCGATTGATTTTTACCAAATAAACGGTTCGCACCTCTTTCCATTTGAAAATCCTAAACTTACCGCAGAAAAGATAAAAATCATTGCTAAAAGCTGATTTAATTACGCTTAGTGATAAATAAAGCGAAACTCAAACAGTCATTTTGACCGACCGATGAGTCAATTTGAAAAAAAATGTGTCAAATTGTGTTAAACAATGTAAATAATTGTTGACAAAATTTTGCAACTCTAGTAATTTTAATTTGTAGCAACACATAAGCAGTTGCTTCCTATCGCCACCTTAAAGCAAAAAAGAACACATTGCGGCAACGTTTTAGCACTTCAAAATTCGTTGGCACATATCAAGGATGAAAAACGAAACAGGTATCTCGGCTCTGCACTCAGTTTAGACCTATCAAACTTATCCCGTCTTTGCTGTCAATCCTGAGAGGTGGCAAAAATATCTACGAAAGTGTCGGAAATCTGGATCGTTTGGGTAATCAACAAGAATAAAAATTTCATATAAATATAGATTGGCGCGAAAGCGAAAGGAGTAGAAAAGAATGCTATTCGGTAAAAAGAAAGGTATTGCCGGCTTAGATGTCGGTTCAAGTTCGGTCAAAGTGGTTGAACTCGAAGGTAAATTAAACAATTTGAATCTGGTTGGATTAGGCTATGAAAATTTGCCCGATGACACGATTGTTGACGGTCAGATTATGGAAATGAACGCCGTCTCTCAAGTGATTCAAAATGTTTGCAGAGACCATCAAATCAGTGCCAATCAAGTCGTTACGGGGGTCAGCGGACATTCGGTAATCGTTAAAAATATCGTTCTGCCGCCGATGAGCCGCGACGAATTGGAAGAATCAATTGATTGGCACGCCGAAGAACATATTCCCTACGATTTGTCGGAAGTCAGCCTCGATTATCACGTCACCAGTCAAACCAACGACTCGACACATGTTTTAATCGCCGCATGCAAGCGCGAAAGAATTGACAGTTTGAAACAAGCCGTTCAAATGGCGGGAAAACAACCGGTCATTATTGATATTGACACCTTCGCTTTGCAAAATTGCTACGAAATCAATTATCAACCGGACAGTTCGCAAGTCGTTGCTCTTCTCAACATTGGTGCTTCAACCATGAACGTCAACATCGTGCAGGGAATTAATTCGGTTTTTACGCGCGACATAACTGTTGGCGGCAGCCAATTTACCGACATTCTACAAAGAAACCTGGGGCTTAGTTTTCAACAAGCCGAAGCCGTCAAACGCGGTGTCGTTGATCCGGCAAGCAATATGGATGAAAAATCCATTGAGCCGCTGATGAACAATGTGACGGAAATGGTGGCGATGGAAATTCAAAAAACTTTTGACTTTTACCGGGCGACCACCGAAGACACGGGCGTTCAAGTCCAAAAAATACTAATCTCCGGCGGCGGTTCAAAACTTGCCGGATTAACGGAAGAACTTTCAAACAAACTTGAATTGCCGGTGGAAGTTTTAGACCCGTTTCGTCAAATCAAGGTAGATACACGAAAATTTGACCCCGATTATTTAAGTGAAATTATGCCCGAAATGGCGGTCGCC
>JBDTZT010000527.1:0-3713 GCA_040005005.1 Actinomycetota bacterium | reverse complement strand
ACGAAAATCACCACCCAATCAGGTAACAATTTATGTTTAACAATCAAAATTTGCGGGCAAAGAAAAGACGATTCAAATCGAATCGTCTTTTCTTTATTAATTTTAATAATTTCAGGCAGATGTTTCTTTCGACTTTTGCTCTGATTTTGCCGTCAGTATATCAACTTTTTCTATCGTCGGCGGCACGGCGAGCAATTCGCCGGCGTGTGCCATCAATGCTTCGGCGACTTTGCCGCTCAGATGTGCGTCGCGTCCTTCGTCGCCGTCGAACGTGTCGAAAATTCCAAACGTCGAATCGTTAAATTTCAACGCATACCAAGTAACCGTCAACGGTTCTGCGTTGACCAACGCCAAACCGCTATTTAAAAATGCTTCAACTTCCGCTTCTTTGCCGGGTTTTGCTTCGAGCCGGACAAACAATGCTTTTTTTACCATAAAACTAACCTCCCTTGTGAATTTGCACTCTTAAGAATATCACCGCGCCCAGCAAGAGGCAAAATTTTTTACAAAAAAAGCGCAGTCTCAATTGATATTGCGCTTTTGAATGGTTTAGTTAAAAGTAACAATTTTTGTTTAATATCCGTTACGTCGGTTACGATTATTGCTTCGTCGGTCGTAACGGTCATTGTTTCGATTGTAGCCTTCGCTGTATCCGCGAATAAAAGCTTCGCGATACATTTGTTTCAAATTGTTCTGATTATTGCCCCAACGCGAATTGTTGTTATTTCTAATTTGTCTTGACGCCTGACCCGCTGCTCTTTGGGCATTAGCACGGTTGCCGTTGCGGGCATCTTGCATTCCTTGACTCATACCGTCACGGTAGGCTTGTTGAATAAAATAGTTGTTTTGATTATTTCGATTATAATCGCGGTCGTTATTATTTTGGTTATTATAATCGCGGTCGTTATTATTTTGGTTATTATAATCGCGGTCGTTATTATCGCGGTCGTTACGACGGTTATTTTGGTCGTTGTCCCGCCGGTCGTCCCGATTTTGCGCGTTTGCCGTGGTCGCCGATAAAATTCCGATTCCGAACAGTAAAGAGAATGCCAACCCAGCGACTCTGATTTTGCGTTGTAATTTTTTTGTATTCATAAAAACTCCTTTTCCCGGAAATGGTGAAAGCGATTATGATGCCACGTCGAAGTTTTTCAATGAATTGCTTGCTTTGCCGATAAGTTTGGAAGTATTGATATATGGAAATTCGCGCAAATAGGTTGCCGGTAGTCTATTTGCGTATGAATTGCGTATGAAATAAGAAAGGCGACCTTCCTTAAGTCGCCTTTTTTATTGAATTGTATTGTATTTTTGATTTGGTCGGATAATTTAGCCTTTGCGACTGAAAATTACCGGAATGAGCATCGCTGCTTTATTCCACCGACATTTTCTTTGTCGTCAACTTCCGCGTTATCAACCTCGTCACTTTTTATAATAACCTTTCCGAACTAGACCGATTTTCATCGGTTACAACTGTCCGGCGGTGTTTCGATTGAATTTTCTATCATTCTTTATCACCTCCCGGTTCTTAGACTAACCGAAACGAAACGCCGTTGTCAAAGTTTTTTTTTACATATCCAGAAGTATTTGTTTACATTTCTGCCGAAGAGAATTAAAGCCTGTGATTATGGGGAAAATAAGTGTGACGGAATCTGCCTGAAGCGAAGTTTTGATTCGAATTAAGAGCAAATTTACGCGAATAAGTCTTTACCCAAAAGCAGAATCGTCAATAGTTGTCCGCCGAGTATGAAAATAAATAGCAAAAGGCTGATGATAAAGACGATTTTCAGATTGCGTCTGCCGAACAAAACTTGCCAAATGCCCGCCGCGAGAAACGCTAAACCGAGCAAAAAGATAAAACTGAAAACGATGAGCAAAACCGTTACTGTGACGATTCCGCCATGTTGACTAATTGCTTCTGAATTATTCGGGACAAATAGCACACCCAACGCCCAAACCGCCAGATTGCCCAAAATAAAAGCGAGTGACGCGCCGCAGATGACCAGAATAACGCCGCGCAGACGAATCTCCGTTTGTGTCAAGAGACGCTTTCCGCAGTGCGGACATTTCCGGTCAATCGTTTCGGTTTCGTAATTACACGTGAAACAGGTTCGATATTTTGGTTTTATTATTTCTTGAACCACAAACAATAAGTTAAACAAAAAGAAAGGCGAGGACAAGCCGCGCCGCAAAATGAAGTTGAATATGAACCGGCTGGATTGAGATTGCCGTCAATTATATGCTTGGCGGACTGTCAATTTTTGACCGCCATTCTTGATAAGCCTCGGAAATACCGGGATGAGTCGAATCCATTTCCAATACTTTTTCGCGGACTGCTTCGTAAATTTTGCGCTGATGCAAAGAAAGCGCGATCAACAGCGCGGCGATCTCAGCCAGATAGATAATAAAGGTTATGAACCAATTGCCGAACGAGAAAAAAACAAGATTTAAGATTACCGAAAGAAATAAAATCGTGGACAAAAGCAAAACGAGCGTCGCAAACGCCGGTGTCCATAAATCTTCTTTTGCCTGGCGGTAAATTCCGTTAATTGTTTCTTTGTGTTTTTGAAAATTATCCGACATAAAAAAAGACGAGTGCGTTATCCTCGTCCTATCTTAGTTGATTTTACAAATTTATGCCTATTTTCTGATTACGCGAATAATTTCGCCCGGTGCGCTTTCCGTCCCGTTTGAATCAACGGCGCGGACGTAATAAAAATAAATCTCGCCCGAAGCTACGCCTTCGTCCTTGTATTCGGTCGTCGGAATCGGTTCCGCGTTGCGACGTTCCCATTGGTCGAGCGGCACATTTTCAGCAATTGAGCGATACATATTGTAGCCGACAAAATCAACCAGCGGATTTTGCTCAAATTTATTTCCGGCGTGGTCGGTAAAAGTTGTTTGCGGCGTAAAAGGCGCAGTTTCGTTGCCGTTTGCCTCAACCTGCGTCAAACGATAAAAATAACGCTCGCCGACCGCCGCCGCCGTGTCGTTAAAATTTCCGTCCGCAATCGGCTCATCCGTCAATCTTTCCCAAAACGCAAACGGCAGATTTTCATTGACCGAACGGTAAACGTGAAAACCGATATATTTTTTATCAATCTGCTGCAAGAGTTTCTTCTTAAACTTGTTTCTGAGTTTTTTCTTGTTCATATCATCTTGATTATTAAATTCAACGAAATAATGCGCGTTCCACAAAATGAAAAAGGCGACTTCGACCAAGCCGCCCGATTTCAGGTTCGCCAAAATTAAACTTACGGCATCATAAATCCGAGATTGTTGATCGGGAAATTGACGATGTTCGGAAAAACAAACGAAAGATCGGTATCATTTAGACCATACCAACGTGCGAGCGTTCCCGCATATTGTTCGACGCTGGTCGTCGGCAGCCAGCGACCGCGCGGAAATGATCCGGTGTCAATGTCGTCCGGTCCGCCGAGTTGCAGAGTCGGAAAAACATTTCCCGTCCCGTCCGGCCTCGTGCTGCCGTAAATATTGCCGCCCATTACCGAACCGCCGATGACGAACATATGATTGCCCCACGCGTGATCCGAACCGACGATCGAACCCGCGCCCGCCGGATTCAGCGTGCGCCCGAAATCCGAAAGCGTGAACGTCGTCACATTATTTTGAACGCCCTGTGCGCCCATCTCATCGTAAAAAGCCCGCATTGCCTGACTCAGTTGAATGAATAAAGCGTTTTGACTGTTTTGTCC
>JBDTZT010000030.1:0-12545 GCA_040005005.1 Actinomycetota bacterium | reverse complement strand
GAGTGCGCCCATTACGGCAAAAACTCCGAAAACAATATTCGGCGATTTGATTCCCGCGAGCCGCGCCGCTTCCGCGTCCGAACCGACCGCGTTAACGGCGCGCCCGACATTCAGATTTTTCAAAATCCATGCAAACGCCGCGAAAATAACCAGTGTTATCGCCACGATCAATATTTCGCCCGAAGTTTGTCCGAGTCCGAACCATTGAAAATTGTCGGGCAAATTCTGCACCCACGCGCCTTCGGTCGTCCAACGCAAAGCATCGCGCCACGCAACGAGCATCGCCAAGGTAACGATAATCGAAGGAAGGCGAAGCCAACCGACGAGCAATCCGTTGATTGCGCCCATCAATGCTCCGATCAGCAAAAGACAAATGAACAGAACCGGCATCGGCATTCCGGTTTTCGCCAAAAATCCGGCGGCGATACTGCAAACCGCAAATTGCGAACCGACCGAAATATCAATCTCGCCGGCCAGAATAACGAGCGTCATTCCAATTGCAATCAGCAAAATCGGCGCGTTGTTGATTATTAAATCGCGCAGATTTCCGCCGCTGAAAAATGACGGCGCGAGAATGCCGACCGCCAAAAGCAGCACGATATAGGCGATTAACGCCGAGATTTCACGTTTGTAACGGTTAAAGTTCATTTATAAATTAATTACGAATTACGAATTTCAAATTACGAATTAAAAGAAACATTCGTAATTCGTAATTTGAAATTCGTAATTAAACGGCAATGCCGTTGCTTTTGCCGTTTTCCAGATGCCCGAGAGCAATGGACAAAATTGCGTCCTGCGTTGCTTCCGCACGGTCGAAAGTTTTGACGATCGTGCCGCCACACATCACGGCAATGCGATCTGACATTCCCAAAATTTCGGGCAGTTCCGACGAAATCATCAAAATTGCCACACCTTGCGCCGCGAGTTCGCTCATCAGCGCGTGAATTTCCGACTTTGCGCCGACATCTATTCCTTGCGTCGGTTCGTCAAGAATCAGCACTGAAGGCTTTGTCATCAGCCAGCGGCTCAATGCAACCTTTTGTTGATTGCCGCCCGAAAGCGTCGCCACCGAATTGTGAATTGACTGTGTTTTCACGCCCAAACGCTCCGTGTATTCAGCGGCAACTTCTTTTTCGCGACGAAAATTCATTCCGCCAAAACCGCTCAAAATCTTCAACGACGCAAGTGTTATATTTGAGCTGATCGGAAACTCCAAAATTACGCCGTGTTTGCGGCGATCTTCGGGCAAATACGCGATGCCGAATTCGACGGCTTCGCTCGGATGACCGATTTTAATAGACTTTCCGCGCACCAGAATTTCGCCGCCGTCAACCGTTTCCAAACCGAAAATCGTCTTCGCGAGTTCCGTTCGTCCCGCGCCGACAAGTCCCGCGACACCAACGATTTCACCGGCGCGAACATTCAAATTAATATTTTTGATTCCGGCTGAACGAGAGCTAAGATTTTTGAGTTCAAAAATACTTTCGCAGATTTCGACTTTCTGCTTCGGGTAAATCGCCGAAATTTCGCGCCCGACCATCAGGCGAATTAATTCCTGCCGGCTGACCTCCGACATTGCGCGTGTTTCGATCGTTTCGCCGTCGCGCAAAACCGTGACGCGATCGGCAATGGCGGGCAATTCTTCGAGCCGGTGCGAAATATAGATCATCCCGACACCGCCCGCGCGAAGTTCACGAATCACGCGGAAAAGATTGTTCGTATCTTCTTCCGAAAGCGAGGCGGTCGGTTCGTCCAAAATCAAAATTTTCGCGTTTGCGCCGAGTGCGCGGGCGATTTCGACGAGCTGCTGCTGCGGCATCGAAAGTTCTCCCGCGTAACTTTCGGGATTGATTTTTGCGCCCACTCTTGACAGCAAATCTTCGGCGATTTGCCTTCTTTTCTTCCAGTTTACCAGTCCGAAGAGTCCCGATTTTTCCTGTCCGACAGCGATATTTTCGGCAACTGTTAATTCGGGAAAAAGCGCGGGTTGCTGATAAATTGCCGCGACGCCGAGCGATTTTGCAAAGCTCGGCGAATTTTCTGTAATTCTTTCGCCGTTAATTTCAATCTCGCCGCCGTCCGGTGTTACGGCGCCCGTGATTATTTTGATAAATGTTGATTTTCCCGCGCCGTTTTCGCCGACCAGAGCGTGAATCTCCCCGGCGCGAAGTTCAAACGACGCAGACCGCAAAGCTTGCACGCCCGCGTAAGATTTCGTCACATTTTCGGCTTTCAAGAGAATACTCATTTATTTATTCATCCACAGATAAACACAGATAAAAATAGGATTTCAAAATATTATGTTCATCGGAAAAAATCTGTGTTCATCTGTGTTCATCTGTGGACAATTTTTATTTCTCGTCAATCAAAATTACGTACAATTCGCCCGGACCGTGAACGCCGATTGCCAGCGTCAATTCAATGTCCGAAGTGCGCGACGCGCCCGTGATAAAAGTTATCGTGCGGCTCATATCTTTTTGCAAAATCTCTAAAATCTCGCCCAAGGTCTGACGAATATTTCGAGCTTCCAAAATGCAAACGTGAATCGGCGGAACAAGCGACGTGAGGCGATGACGTTCGCTTTCCGATTCCAAAACAAGCGTTCCGGTTTCGGCAATCGCCCATTGTGCGCCCGTGATTCCTAAATCGCTTTCAAACAAAACATCGGCTGAAGCATTTTCAATAAATTCTGCGTCCGTTTTCAAAAATCCGACAATTTTCTTCACCAAAGGCGAATCTGAAACCGCGATTTTTTTTGCACGGTTCGGTTTGATAATTGACAGCAAAACTTCCGTTGCTTCCGATTCGTCATCAACAATCGAACAATTTCCGCCGACCGATTCGAGATTTTGGCGAAAATTCTCGATCAGAATTTCGGTTGATAAAGCTGGCAAAACCGAAGCCGTAAAACTTGAATCAAGCTGACCGTGATGCTTATGATGCGCCGCGTCAAACGGCAAACTCGCCGCCAAGTTTTGACGGATTGATGCAAAAATCGCTCTTTTCGCTTCAGAGTTACTCATTATAGTGTCCGGCATACTTACAGTTTGCCGATTTTATCAGCAAACGCATTCAACAAACTGAAGTTTGTTAGACTCTTTCGCCAAAATTATTTGTTCGCTAAATCTTTTTTCCAAACTTCACGGAAAGATTTCGGTGCCACGGTCGGCGCATCGCGCCACGCTGTCCAGGCGCCAAGCGGCGGAACTAACTTCGATAAAAGATTGCTGACCTTGCCGATTTTTCCGTCTTTCGCAACAAACTTTTGCATCAGGCGCGACGCTTTGATTCCGAATTTATAAAGCGTCGGGCGCGACCAGGCGAAAGTATAAAGCCCGAACGCCAAAGTTTCGGAAAACTTGTGCGTCGCCGTTTCTTGCGTGCCTTCCGCAATTTCGGCGCGAAGATGAAGGAGCAGTTCGGGAATATCAATTTTTACCGGGCAAACTTCGCGGCACGCACCGCACAAGCTCGACGCAAACGGCAATTGCTTCGTCTTGCCGATTCCGATCAGCTGCGGCGTAATGACCGCGCCGATCGGCCCCGGATAAACCGAACCGTAGGCGTGTCCGCCGATTTGCTGATAGACCGGACAAGCATTCAGACACGCGCCGCACCGAATACAAGCCAGCGATTGCCGCGTAACGGGATGCGCGAGCATTCTTGAACGCCCGTTATCCATCAAAATAATATGAACTTCCGTCGGACCTTCGTCGGCTGAATTCCGCTTTGTTCCCGTAATCAAAGATTGGTAAGTCGTTAATTTTTGTCCCGTTCCCGAACGCGGCAGAAGTTTGAGAAAAACATCCAAATCGGTAAAGCGCGGAACTATTTTTTCGATTCCCATCAGCGCAATATGCGTTTTCGGCAAACTCGTCGTCAGGCGGATATTTCCTTCATTTTCAAGAATTAAAATTGTCCCTGTTTCCGCCACGCCGAAATTAACGCCGCTGATCCCAACCTCGGCTTCGGCAAAACGCGAACGCAAAATCCGCCGCGCCGTTTTGGTCAAAACATCAACATCATCAGTCTTTTCAATCCCGATTTTTTCGACAAACAAATCGGCGATTTGCCCTTTTGTTTTGTGAATCGCCGGAACGACAATGTGCGACGGCGTTTCGTCCGCCAGTTGAATAATCCACTCGCCCAAATCGGTTTCGATCGGGTTGATTCCTTCTTTTTCGAGCGCCGAATTCAAATGAATTTCTTCCGCCGCCATACTTTTTGCTTTGACGACTCTTGTCGCATCGCGCTCTTTTAATAACTCTAAAACAATTGCACAGGCTTCTCGTCCGTCCCGCGCCCAATGAATGTGCGCGCCTGATTTTTCAGCGTTTCCGGCAAATTGCTCAAGGTATTTATCGAGATGAAGCAGCGTTTCGTCTTTTATTTCCCGCGCTTTATCGCGCAAACCTTCCCAATTTTCAATCGAATTAATCGCAACTTTGCGTCGTTCGCCGAAAACGCTCGCAAGATTTTTGAGCGCACCGCGAAGCTGCCCGTCGCGCAGAGCGTCACGCGCATTTTGGTCGAAAGTTTCGGCAGTTAAATGTTCCATTTAATACATTTTTATCTACAGATGGACAGAAACACAGATAAAATTTGAGATAAATCCTGCTAAATCCTAATAAATCTTAATCATCCTGTCTAAAAAATCTGTGTTCATCTGTGTTCATCTGTGGACAAATTTTCTTCATTCCTGCGAAGCCAAAATTTCGGCAATGTGCATCGGTTTGGCTTTTGCAGCGAGCCGCGATAATCTTCCGCCGATTTGCATCAGGCAGCTTGCATCGCCCGAAACAACGGCGCGGACGTCTGATTTTTCGATTGATTCGATTTTGTTATCCAGAATCGCCACCGAAATTTCAGGGTATTTAACTGAAAAAGTTCCGCCGAAACCGCAGCAAACATCGGCATTCGTCATCTCGACAAACTCCGCGTTCCGGACGTTTTTCAATAATGCGCGCGGTTCATCGCGCAAATTCAAATCGCGCAAACCGTGACACGCATCGTGCCACGTAATTCGACCGCGAAAGCTCGCGCCGACCGTCTCCTTTTTCAAAACATTGACCAGAAATCCGCTGAATTCGTGCGTTTTCGCGGCAATGCGTTCGGCTCTTTCGCGCCAATTTTCTTCTTCGGGGAAAAGTTCGTAAAAATGTTTGACCATCGCCGTGCAGGAACCTGACGGCGAAACTATTGCCTCAGCGTCTGTCTCTTCAAAAATCTCGATAAACCGTTTCGCGAATTTTTGCGCTTCCCTGCGATAACCGGTATTAAAAGCCGGCTGACCGCAGCAAGTCTGTCGTTCGTCAAAAACAATTTCACAACCGACGCGGCGCAAAACTTCGACGACGCTCGTCCCGACATTCGGGCATAATTGGTCAACCAGACAAGTTATAAATAAAGAAACTTTCACATTATTAAAAGCGAAAAAATTGAAAATGTGAAAACAAACATCCAAAAAGTTTTGTTGAATCTCGTCAACAACTGCTTTTCACTTTTTCACTTTTCACAATGAATTTTTTCAACAGATTTTTCTTTCAGCGGCAAATCTTTAAAATTTCACAAACTACCGGCCAAATTTAACCAATAAATCGCGCTTCAATTTCTGCATAAAGTTGCGCCGCCGTTCCCAGATCAGCAGATTTTCGCGGAATAAATTCTTTTAGCGCAAAATTATCTTTGACGTGCCGACGCGCTTCGCTTAAATTTGCAAATCTTCCGGCGGAAATTGCCTGAACCAGTACATTTCCTGTGATGGTTGCCTCGGTCAAACCGGCTTCAACCTTCAAACCGCCGGCATTTGCCGTCATTTGATTCAAATATTCGTTGCGTCCGCCGCCGCCGATAATTTGAATGCTTTCAAGTTTTTGCGCGGTCAATTTTTCAATCATACGCAGAACCGAAGCATACCGAAAAGCCAGCGAATCGAAAATAATTTTGCAAACAACTGCCGGGTTTTCATTAAAAACTTGTCCTCTTTCGCGAATCTGTTCGGCGATTGCTTTCAACATTGCCGGCGGATTCAAAAACCGCGCGTCGTCGGGAAAAATAAAACCTTGAAAATCTTTTATCGCCGTGACTTCGTGCAGAATATTTTCGTATTCGATAGCAATTCCCCGCGCTTTCCATTCTTTGCGGCACGACTCAAAAATCCACAAACCCATGACATTTTTCAAGAAGCGAATCGTACCGAACGCGCCGCCTTCATTCGTAAAATTCTCCCGGGCAACTTCCTCGTTTATCAGAACTTCCGCGCGTTCAACGCCGACCAGAGACCACGTTCCCGACGAAATAAAGGCTTGATTTTTCGCTAGCGGGGCGCCCGCCACCGCACTTCCCGTGTCGTGCGTCGCCGGTGCGACAACGCGAACATTTTTAAGATTTAAGGCGGCGGCAATTTCAGATTTCAAAAAGCCCAAATCTGTTCCGGCAGAAATGATTTTCGGCAAAATTTCTTTCGGTAAGTTTAATTTTCCCAAAAGTTCAAAATCCCAATCTTTGGTTTCCGCATTTAAAAACTGGGTCGTCGTCGCGTTGGTATATTCCGCGAAAACTTTTCCGGTCAGAAAATAATTTATCAAATCGGGCAAGAGCAACAGTTTAGCGGCTTTTTTAAGTTCGCCGTTTTCCGAAAAAATCTGAAAAAGCGTGTTGAAATTTAGAAATTGAATCCCGGTTTTTGCAAAAATCTCGGCGCGGGAAACTTTTGCAAAGACCTTTTCCATCGCAAAGTTTGTTCGTAAATCCCGATAACAAATCGGATTTGCAAGCAAATTTCCGCGTTCATCAAGCAACCCGTAATCAACCGCCCAACTGTCAACACCAACGCTGTAAATATTTCGGTCTAAGTCTTTGGCGCGTTCGCCGGCTTTTTTCAAGCCGAATTTTATTTCAGAAAAAATTTTCGCAAAATCCCAACGCAAATGTCCGTTTTCCTCGATCGGCGGATACCCGAAGCGATGAATTTCTGCCAGCGAAAAGTCTTTGCCCAAATCACAAAGAAAAACTCGCCCGCTTCCCGCGCCAAGATCAACCGCGATGTATAAAGTTTCTTTCATTCAGATTTGGGATTTGGGATTTGGGATTTGGGATTTTCAGAAAAAATCCGCTGGTCCGCAATCTGAAATCCCAAATCAAACGATGCCTGCCGAAATCCCGATTTGCGCCGGTCGTTCTTTGGCTTTTTCGGCGCGGTAACTGCTTGCGCGATAAGCTGAAACCGGATCAATCGCACCGCCGTTTTTCACTCTTGCCGTTGCTAAAATCGCTGAAACATCAGTCGTAAAGGCTTCTTTCAAAGTTCCTAAAGCCGTGATCGCGTCGCCTTTTTTTTGCGCTTCTTCAAGGCGTGCGCGGTCAACCAGATGCGCTTGAACGTAAGCACGAACGACTTCGACCGCGCTCGTCATCAGCGATTCGATCGGATCCGTGATGTTGTGCGATTGGTCGAGCATATACGCCGGATTGAAATTCGTCAGATTATTTAATTCCGCATCAACCAGTTCGTTAAAGATCAGGAAAAGCTGAAACGGTTTGACCGAAGCGGCGTCTAAATCGTCATCGCCGTATTTGCTGTCGTTAAAATGAAAACCGCCGAGTTTTTGAAATTGAATGAGCCGCGAAACGATTTGTTCGATGTTCACATTCGGGGCGTGATGCCCGAGATCAACCAGACAAAAAGCCTTTTCGCCCAATTCTTTCGCGCAGTAATAATTTGTTCCCCAATCGGAAATGACGGTCGAATAAAACGACGGTTCAAACAATTTATGTTCGATAAACAGTCGCCAATCCTTCGGGATCGCCGCGTAAATTTCGCGCATTGATTCGAGATAATTTTCAAGTGCGCGGCGAAAATTTGTCTGTCCGGCAAAATTACTGCCGTCGCCGATCCAAACGGTCAAAGCTTGTGAACCAATTTTTTTACCGAGTTCGATACATTCGAGATTATGTTCGACGGCTTGCCGGCGCACCTCCTTTTCAGAGTGCGAAAGACTGCCGAATTTGTAGGAATGTTTTTGCCCGATCTGATCCTGAAAAGTGTTTGAATTCATTGCGTCAAACGTCAAACCGCTTGATTTTGCAAAAGCGTTGAGTTCATCAACATTTTCCGGCTTATCCCACGGAATATGCAGCGAGACGGCGGAAGTCGAACGGACGAGTTTATTAATCGCCGCACAGTCTTCAAGTTTTTCGTAAATTCCGCGCGGTTCGCCCGTCCCCGGAAAACGGGCAAAACGAGTTCCGCCCGTGCCGACGCCCCACGACGGCACGGCAACTTGAAAGTTTTGAGCTTTCGCGACGATTTTTTCGATTTCGACATTATTCCGCTTTAATTTCCCGGCTAAATATTCAAAATCTTCCGCCAAAAATTCTTCTGCCTTTTTATTCTGTTCGGCGATAAAATCATCGGAAATTTCAAATTTTGTTGACATATATTTTTTAGTAGGTTTCAAGTTCCAGATTTCAAGTCAAAAGATTTTCAACCTGAAACTCGAAACTTGAAACCTGAAACTTAAAGTTACCGCATAAATCCGTCTGCTAAACCGCCGTCAACCGGAATGATGTGTCCGGTCGTTTTGCCGAGCCGTTTGGAAACGAGCAGGAATATCGCTTCGGCTTGATCGGATGGCTCGATCGGCGTTTGCGTCAAGCTCCGTTTCGCGTAAAAGCGTGACAATTTTTCGGTCAAACTTTCCGTTTCTTCCGTTTCGTCGTGCGCAATGTCGTATTTCGTCAAACTCGCAATTACGCGGTCACGCGGGAACATCGTGCTTCCTTTAACAACGGTGGCGGGCGCAACCGCGTTGACGCGCACAAGCGGCGAAAATTCGATGGCCAACTCACGAACCAAATGATTGGCGGCGGCTTTTGATGTGTCATACGCCAGACTTCCTTTTTTGGCGACAACCGCATTAGCGCTCGTCGTCAAAATCACGTTGCCCGTCAAACCTTGTTTTTTGAAAACTTTATAGGCTTCATCCGCAACGATATACGCGCCTTTGACGTTGATGCCGAATGTGAAATCCCATTTTGAATCTTCGACGCGTCCCTCTTTGTCAGGCGCGACAAAAACTCCGGCAGTGACAATCACCGAATCAATTCCACCGTAGGCGAGCATCACGTTTTCAAAAAGGTGCGCGACCGATTCGCGATCCGTCATATCACAACCCAAGCCGATTGCCACGCCGCAATTTGAAATACCGCTGCCCGAAACGC
This sequence comes from Actinomycetota bacterium, assembly GCA_040005005.1. Classification (GTDB taxonomy): domain Bacteria; phylum Acidobacteriota; class Blastocatellia; order Pyrinomonadales; family Pyrinomonadaceae; genus JAFDVJ01. Next base: position 3,323 of record JBDTZT010000030.1, on the reverse strand, counting down.
CGATTCCCGCGCCGTATTTGGCGATAATTTCATCAGCCGTTTCCTGCGCCGAGGCTTCGTTCAAATCAACACAAACGATGTGTGCGCCTTCTTTTACCAAGCGATGTGCAGTTTCTCTGCCGATGCCGGCACCGGCGCCGATGATGACGTGAATTTGGCGGTCAAGTTCTTTTTCGGGCGGCATTCTTTTAAGTTTCGCTTCTTCCAAAAGCCAATATTCAATATCGAAGGCTTCCTGTTGATCCATCGCTTCGTATTCGTCAATCGCTTCCGCGCCGCGCATCACTTCAATCGCGCAATTGTAAAATTCGCCTGTTACGCGAGATTCCGATTTGTTTTTGCCCCACGCCACCATTCCCAAGCCCGGAATCAAAACGACGGTCGGATTCGGGTCGCGCATCGCCGGTGAATCGGCGTGTTTGCAGCGATTGTAATAATCTTCATAATCTTCGCGATACTGCACTAAACCTTCGCTAATTGCGGTTTTCAATGATTCGAGATCGCCCGTTTCGGGATTCCAATTAACAAAAAGCGGTTTGATTTTCGTGCGTAAAAAGTGGTCGGGACACGAAGTTCCGAGTTCGGCCAGACGCGGCGCATCGTTTGAATTGACGAAACGAAGCATCTTCCAGTCGTCCTGAACAGTCCCGACAAACCGTTTATTGACAGAAACCTGTCCGCGTATAAACGGAATGATTTCGGTTTGCAGTTTCTGGCGCGCTTCATCGCTCAAAGCCGCGTATTTTTGCCCGCCGAACGTTTCTTCGCCACGATCGTGCGCTTCGATATAGGCGGCGGCGCGGTCAATGATTTCGAGCGCGGTTTCGTAACAGGTTTTGTCATCGTCATTCCACGAACTCATTCCGTGATGACCGAGCAGAATGCCTTTCGCATTCGGATTTTGCTTGATCAAATCTTCGATTTTGAGTCCGATGTCAAAACCAGGACGCTGCCACGGAATATAAATCACGTCTTCGCCGTAAATCTCTTTCGTCAATTTTTCCTGATTGACCGATGCGGCAATCGCAATTACCGAATTCGGATGAAGATGATCAACGTGCCGGTGCGGAACGAGTGTGTGAAGCGGCGTATCAATCGAACAGGCACGCGGATTCAAATTAAAAACGCAATGCGAATACATCGGATACATCGCGTCTTCGATCTCGGTTTTTGCTCCGTTTTCCGGCGCATTTTCATAAATCGCACGCATATCGCGCACTTTGTCGAGATAAAGCGAAGCAAAACCGTCGCGTTTCGCCGTTCGCAAATCTCCACCCGAACCTTTCAGCCATAAAACCTCCGTCGCTTCACTCGTCAAAGGGTCTTTTTCCATCAGTTTCGACGAAGTATTTCCGCCGCCCGTATTCGTCAAAGTCAAATCATCGCCCAAACGATTTGAACGATAAACCAGACGGTCAACGCCGTCGAGTCCTTCGACCTCTTCGTCATTCCAAAGATATTTTACAAATTTAAATTTTGATTTTGATGCTGCTTGATTACTCATAAATATTAAGAAAAGAATAGTTTATTTCCAATCCGATGGTTTTCGGAAAAATTTCTATGTTAGATATTCTTTGACCTGATAATTTTGGATAATTTGATAATTAAAAGAAAACCGCTTAACCATCGTTGAAAACAGGAGAATATCAATTATTTCTTAAAAATGCAAATTAATTGAAAACAAAATTGGTCAATCCAATTTTAAAATTATCTCGGAAAATTAATTTAACTCCGAAACGCCGTTGGCAACATTGCAGATGTAAATTTGGGGCGCGATGCCGGTTATTTGTTGATAACTTTCTGAAATTTTTTCGGCAAAATTTATCGAAACGTCCGGTTCGACAAGATTTATCGTGCAGCCGCCAAATCCGCCGCCGGTCATTCGCGCCCCCAGAACACCTTTTTGGTCTCTCGCAAGTTTGACCATCAAATCGAGTTCGTCGCTGCTCACTTCATAATCTTCCCGAAGGCTTTCGTGCGATTCGTTCATCAATCTGCCGAATCCCGCCAAATTATTATCGCGCAGAAATTTAACCGCATTTTGGACGCGCAGATTTTCGGTGATGACGTGCCTGGCGCGTTTTTGCAGCCTTTCGGGTAAAGTTTTTGACTTTTTTTGAAATTCCGCGAAAGAAACATCGCGCAGGGATTCATGTCCCAAAAGGCGCGCGGCGGCCTCGCAATCGGCGCGGCGTTTGTTGTATTCACCGTCGGCTAAATCGTGTTTTTTCTTTGTGTTGCAGATGATAAACTGGGCTGAGAGGAGCGGAATCGCGGTCCATTCAAACGACCGGCAATCGAGAAAAAGCGCGTTATTTTCCAGCCCGAAAACAGATGCAAACTGATCCATAATTCCGCTTCTGACACCGGCAAATTCGTGTTCGGCGGTTTGCCCGATTTTTGCCAATTGCCATTTTTCAATTTCAAAATTGGAAAGTGAAGAGAGCGCAAAACCCGTCGAAATTTCCAGCGCGGCAGACGAACTAAGTCCCGCGCCAATCGGCACATTACTGTCAATCAAAAGATTTGCGCCGTGAAGGCGAATCCCCGATTTTTCCAATATAAAAGCCACGCCCTGGACATATTTTGCCCAACTTGCTTCAATTTTGCCGTTTGGCTTGTCCAAGTCGAATTCAAATTCACCTTCAAAATTGAGTGAAGCGACGTGAATTTTCCGGTCATTTCGCGCTGAAGCCGCGACAAAGGCGGCAAAATCAATCGCGCAAGGCATCACAAAACCATCGTTGTAATCGGTATGTTCGCCGATTAAATTGACGCGCCCTGGCGCCCGGAAAATTCGGGGTGCGCCGCCGTATTTTTGAGTAAATTCCGATTTGAGTTTTTCGATGTTCATCGCTCAATTTTAAGTTTCCAGATAATGAATTTCGCTTAATTCTCTGAGTCTTGCCGCTGCCGATTCGGGCGTAATGTCGCGTTGCGGACTGGCTAAAAGCTCAAATCCGACGAGAAACTTTCTGATCGTCGCCGAACGCAGCAGCGGCGGATAAAAATGTGCGTGAAAATGCGCGAACCTGTAATCTTTGCCGTCCGTCGGCTTTTGATGAAAGCCCATCGAATACGGAAAAGACGTTAAAAAAAGGTTGTCGTAGCGCGTCGTAATTCGTTTCAGAATTTCGGCAAAAGCCGATTTTTCCTCATCGCTGAATTCATCAATCGCGCCGCGATGATTTTTTCCGACAATCATTACTTCAAACGGATAAACTGCCCAAAACGGCACAATGACGATAAAATACTCGTTTTCGCAAACGATTCTTTCGCGTTTATTTTGTTCCAATTTCAGATAATCGCAGAGCAAACAACGG
>JBDTZT010000526.1:0-3717 GCA_040005005.1 Actinomycetota bacterium | reverse complement strand
CGTGAAGATTATATGGCGGTTGATGAATTGTTTGATGTCGGAGTTCAAACTCAACGCGCGATTTTGAATTTGCGAAAAGGAATTCCGCCGCCTGAAGCCGGATTGAAGGAAGAAAGACATAACGGCAACGGCTCACTGATGCGCGTTTTGCCGCTGGCACATTGGCATCAGGGAACTGACGAAGAATTGGTGCAAGACGCTTTCGATCAATCCGCCGTGACACACGGACATCTGCGTTCAAAACTGTGTTGCGCTTTGTATTGTCTGTGGGCGCGGCAAATTCTGCGAAATGAAAAAAACGCATGGGATTATGCAGTTTCAACGCTTGACGGGATTTTCCCTGCAAAGTCGCCCGAAAGAAATGAACTTGAACAAAACATAAAACCCGATGATTTATACGAAGTTCAAGGCAGCGGTTATGTTCTCGATTCGCTTTTTTCGGCAAAGTGGGCTTGCGGCAGAGAGAATTTTGAAGAAACCGTCAAAGCGGCAATTTCATTGGGAAATGACACCGACACGACGGCTTGCATCGCGGGCGGAATTGCGGGTTTAATTCACGGTTTTGAGGCGATCCCAAGGCGTTGGCGTGAAAATCTGCGCGGCCGGGAAATTTATGAGCCGCTTTTAGAAAAACTGCTCACTCTTTTTTAATTTGTTTTCTTCAACACAGAAAAGCAGAGGTCGTCAAAAAAATTTTGATGACCTCTGCTGATTATCCCTGCCCTTCGCTCAACTTATCAAAGTGAATTCAGGAAAGCTACCAAACGGTTTTTCTGCGTGGTGGTTAATAAGTTATATTGGTTTTTCACCGAAGTTGCCTGACCGGCGTGCCGCGCTATCGCTTCTTGAAGTGTAAATGTCAGACCGTCGTGCATCAGACGATTACGCGTTCTGAGGGCCCAGAGCGGTGCCGTTCGAATTTGGTTCGCCGTCGCGGCAAATTCGGGTGTCGGAAGAAACGGAATGCCGTCGCCCGTGCCGATGTCATGCAGCAGGAAATCACTGTAGGGGTGAATGATCTTATTACCGAGAGCGTTCCCAACAGTCATCGCGCCGCCGTTAATCAGTGTTCCCGGCGGTGCCGTCGTAATCGAACCGACGTGGCAGACGTTGCATCCGATCTGGTTAAAAAGCTGTTCGCCGAGCACCACGTTATTGGTGATCGGACCGCGCGAAGGAGCTTTTGTCGAACGAATAAAATTGGCAAAAGCCTTCAGATCATCACCATCATCTTCCGGTTCGGCGACCGGATCAAACGGAGTTCCAAAACCGACAAATATTCCGCTCGATGTATTTTCATCGATAAACAGCGGATTGGTAATCCCCATTTCATTGAGATAAGCGTCGCCGGAAAAAGATTCAAGACTGGCGTGCTGATTCTTCCATCCGAAACGCCCGATGCGTGCAAAACTATTCGCTTCGAGCACCGGAACACCGATCGTCGAACCGCGCAGGTTCGACGGTTGGCTGTTGCGGATGGCAGTAATCGTGTCGTTGGCGATTGCTTCGATAAACCCGTTGCCCAAAGTGTTCGTCGAAATGCGGAAGGTGCGGACACCATCCTCAAAATTGACCCGTTCCACAATATCGGGATACGTCGCCCGCGATTGAATCAGCGAACCGCCTAAAGATTCGAAAAATACTCCGTTATCGGTGTGCCCGGTGCGATGTTCGGCGATTTGGCTGGCACCGCCCGTGACGACATTTTGATGGCATTCCCGGCAGCTCTGCGCATTATAGGTCGGTCCTAAGCCGTCTGCTATAACTTCAACTTCTTCAAAAATAAAACGGTTGTCGTTAAATGAACGGTTAGCCACGACGTTATCTGCATTAAGAGTATCAAAAGGCGGTCCCTGTATATCAAATCCGTTGGTTAAATTATCAAAACCGGTCGGTGCTTCGGTCACTGAAGACACCGTATTGTCAATGTTCTGATCCTTCGGAAGTTCACTTTCAGGAACGCCGACCGGCGTAAATTTTTGACGGCGGTTTTGATCATCGGAACTTACGGAGTCCTTATTTATCCTCTCTTGACTGCGGACGATATTTCTATATGTTACGGTAAACACAAAGGCGATCCCAAAAACCGCTATAATAACCAGTTTCAAGTTTTTCATAATGTCTCCCTTTACTTGTCAAACAGTTTTATCGTTCGAGAAGAGTGCATTCCGCTGACTTTTATGCGGTTGAAAAGAAAACTCTCTGTGCGTTGAACTATCTTATTCTCAGTTGATAAACACCGCCTGACTGTTTGTTTTGCACAAGTATTGTAAATTTTTGTTGTAAATTTGACGTTTTATTTCTAGTCGTGCTTCCTATTAAAGCAAAAGCGCGTGTTCTTGTATCTCCGCTTCTTGCCGCTCCTGTCCGATTCTTGCCGTTTTATAACCAGCGCCAAACCGAAAAGAAAGAAACCGGCTCAAATAATCAAATTTGATGCGGGAATCCAAGCTGAATTTCCTATCTGAATGAAGAACGATAGATGGAGGGATTTACACCATTAGCGCGGCGGAACAAAAGCGTAAAGCGGCTCGGACTGCCACAGCCAACCGCATATGCAATTGCCGTGACCGTCAGATTAGTTTCGCGCAGCATCGTTTTGGCACGTTCGAGTCGTTCGCGGATGACATACTGGTGCGGGGCCAGACCGGTCGCCTGTTTGAAGTTGTGGGCAAACCGAAACTGACTGAGATTAGCTACTTTGGCAAGATTGCTGAGACCGATGTCTTCTGTCAGATTGTCATGAATATACTCGACCACCCGGCGCAAATTAGCCGGTGTCATCCCACCTTTGCCGGTCTCGCCGAGGTTCGACTTGATCACGGAATATTTGGATAACAAATGAACCGACAGTGCCGTTCCAAGTGATTCACCATAAAGTCTTCCGGATAAATATCCGTCTTCCGCTTCAGTTTTAAGTGCCATTCCGATATGTTCAACCTGGGCGTCTGTGACCTTATGGTGCTCGGCTAAAACAATGTTCAGATTGCTCCGCAATTCATGGACGGCGCGTCTGAGTATTTCCGGCGAGAGCATCAAAACAAGTACTTCGTGTTTTTGATGCGTGCAGGGACGGCGCGGCGACGAACCGGTGGAGAAGAAACAAATTTTAGCTGGTCGGTTGATCGAATTGAAATTTCTTTTGTCTTTTTCTGCAGGCAACGGCGAAAACTGGATAATCAAGCTTTGATCCGGTGTTTTGTAATCCGGCGCATTGGTCCTGGCGAATTTGTGCTGTTTGATAATTAGTCCATTCCATATCTTACCGCTCGACAATTCGCTATTTAAATCAGGAATTAACGACGATGCAGATTCTCTTAGACCAGCTGATTCTATCTTTGCTTTCGACATGACTTTCCCTTTTTTTCATTCGATTTTGAATTAAAAACATTCAAGGCAATTGTTTTTGTCCGGCAAACCGTCTCGCTTCAAAAAATGATACAGAAGCGCCAGACCTTACAAATAAAGTGTTTCTAGCCATTTCATTGACGATGACTTATTTCGCCGTATGAAACTTTAGGGTTTGCCATAAATTCTAAGTATGTTGCCGACAATACACACTTCAAATCGCTTTATTGACAAACGCCGGAAATTAAATTTTTAAGGTTGCCGGGGAAGCATTTAGAAACTTATAAATTGATATAAAACAAAAAATTACGATGTATAACAAACATTATCATTTTATAGCCTGATAAATCAAACTCCTTTTAATGAAAA
>JBDTZT010000525.1:0-3730 GCA_040005005.1 Actinomycetota bacterium | reverse complement strand
AATTTTTTTGGCTTCGTCCATTTCGCAGAAAGACTCGAAATTATGGCGACCAACGAGCATTTCGGCCGCCGTCTGCATCGCCTTCGCGTCCAGATTATCCTTGATCCACCAGACAAAGTTTTTGCCGAAAGCAGTGCGGCGCGTCGAGATTTGATAAAGATAATAACGCTGAACGGCATGTCGCCGCGCATCGAAATCTTCGGGCGCGTTGGTCACTTTTTTAATATTGATGTCGTGCGGCAGAAGATCGTTAAAGCCGTGCTGAATCTGGCGCGGCGTCAGATTCGTCTGCAAATCAGGCGATTTCAAGTGCGCGATCTGATTAACGGCGTGAACGCCGGCATCGGTGCGGCCCGAACCGCCGATCTCGACGCGTTCGGCAAACAATTCGCGCGCCGCCGCCATCAATTCGCCCTGCACGGTTTTCGCATTATGCTGAATCTGCCAACCGCGATAGCGCGTTCCTTCATATTCGATTTCAAGTTTCCAAGTGTGCATTTTAATAAGGTGGTTCGGCGGGACCTTCATAGCCGCAAACGCCGACGCGGGGAGAATTGACAAAAGGCAAAGGTTCGCCGTAGTCGTCGGCGTGCGAATGGTCTTCGGCGTGAGTATCGCAAAGCGTTCCCGCAGTTTCATCTTCGTAGGGACAACCCGTACAAATGTAAGTTGCTGGTTCGTCGCACTCAATACACTTCACGCCTTCCAAAAGGTTACGCGACATCAAAGCTATCGGATATTTGGTTAAAGATTTGCCTTCACGAACAGCAATTTTTTCAACGGTTGTTTCAGTTGTCGAGCCAAAATCGTAGGAATGAAAAAGCGCGGGTTCTTTTTTGAAAACATCTTCGATTTTCTTATTCATTGAGATTTCGCCCGCAAAAAAATCGCCCGCCGAAAATTCACTCAAATGCCCGCAACATTCAAGCCAAATTTCACGAAGATAGTAATCCAAATCTTTCAAAGTTGCCGAGCCGTTAACTTCCAAATCAAGCCAAAATTCCAAACTGTAAGGAAATTTTGCCCGCAAATGAAAAAGTTTTTCAGTTTTACTTTTACTTTTTTCGGCAGTTTCGATTGATTCTTGTCTTTTCGTACATTTTTCCAAATGGTTGAAAAGTTTCCGTCTTGTCATTGTTTCTTGACAAAAATGGCATTTTCCGTTTGGCTGTTCTCTTTTTACCATTTGCTTATTCTCCTTTCCCGATTTTTACTTTTTCGCGGTATTGATTGATAGCAACATAAGTTACATCGGCTTCCGTCACGCGAACGGATTGTCCGTGTGAGCCGAACCGTTCGGATTCGACGATGACTTTGATGGTAATGGATGTGTTGCCAACTTTGGTGGTTGTCGCATAGAAGCTGACCAGATCGCCGACGAAAACGGGTTCGTGAAATTTAACTTCCTTCATTGCGACCGTCACAAATCGGTCGTGTCCGGTGTGGCGAACGGCTTCGACACCGCCGGCCACGTCAATATAGCTCAAAATCACGCCGCCGAAAATCGTGCCGTGTGCATTCGTGTCACGCGGCATCATCGTCAGCCGGATCGCGGCGTTTCGCAGTCGTTCAGTTTCTTCGTTTTCCATAGTTCTATTTGAAATCAGTATCGCGAGCGGTAGCGAGCAGGTTCGCTATAATTCAACTTCAACAAAGACAAAATTGTTCGCTACCCCGCTCACTAAACTGATTGTTTCTCAATTACCCAATCTCTCACAGTTTCGCGCAGTTCGTTTAAATGTTCGTCAAAAAAATGTCCGCAGTTCTCGAAAATCACAAGCTGCGTTTCGGTGTTTGCCGAAACTTTGTCAACCAATTTTTGCAAACTTTCGACCGAGCCAAATTCGTCGCGGTCGCCGTGAACGAAGAGAATCGGTTTGCGTAAGTTTTCGAGATAATCGAAATCGTCGTATTTATCAACCGGCGTGCCGATGCTGATCAGGCGCACAATGCGTTCGTCCTCCACTGCGACTTCCGTTCCCATCCGCGAACCGAAAGAAAATCCCGCAAGCGTAATCGGCTGATGCGGATAATTTTCCGCGAGATAATTAATCGCGTCGCGCACGTCTTGTTTTTCCGCTTCGCCGTCGTGCGTGCCGCTCGAAAGTCCGACACCGCGAAAATTAAAGCGGAGCGTAATCAAACCCGCGTCAACAAGTCCGGCTGCCGCCCGGAAAACGACTTTGTTGTGCATCGTGCCGCCGCCCATCGGATGCGGATGACAAACCAGCGCCGCGCCATGCGCTTCGCCTGCCGGCTTTTTCAAAATTGCTTCGAGTTCGCCGACCAGCGCGGGAATAAACAGATTGCCTTTCGGATACATAGCTAAATTTACGATTTTAGATTTTGCATTTTCGATTAGCAAATGCGTTTTTCTTAAATTCGTGGTATTTTTTCTATTTACTCGCAATCTTTAACAAATTATAAAAAGTATTAGTAATGGAAGAAATTCTTAACGACAATCCCGAAAAAACCGCTAAAGAAACGCTAAAACCTGTTGCTGTAACCAAACAAACCTGGCGGCAATGGCTTGAAACAGACGCTGCCGTCAGGACGGTTTACTTAGTTTTCGGTTTTCTGATCATCTTTTTGCTGATGGCCCGCCTGCAATTTTCGACCGACGCGATTTGCTGCGGCGATTGGGACGGTTATTACCACATCGGCTGGAGTCAGGAACTCTGGAACAGTTTTAAATCGGGTCATTGGCTGCCAGAATTCAAATGGCTGCCACTGACCGTTTTAAATTCGCAGGATTACGCCGACCACCATTTTCTTTTTCATCTTTTGCAGATTCCGTTTCTGTGGTTTTTTGAACCCGTGACGGCGGCCAAAGTCGCGGCGGTAACTTATTCATCGCTCGCTATTTTTTCGGTCTATTGGCTTCTTTACCGCTACGGTGTTGAATATCTCCTGCTCTGGCTGCTCGCGCTTTTAACGTGCGCCAATCCATTCTTTTACCGGATGAATATGGCCAAAGCTCCGCCGCTGACGATTATTATTTCGGTCATCGGAATTTATCTGCTTTTCGAGCGCAAATACAAATGGCTGCTGCCGCTGATGTTCTTTTTCGTCTGGACTTACAGCCTTTTTCCGCTGCTGCTGTTTGCGGCGGTTATTTGGGCAGCGATCATTGCCTGGAACGAGCGAAAATTTGAATGGCAACCGCTTGCCTACACGAGCGGCGGACTGGTTCTCGGCAATATTATCAACCCGTATTTTCCGAATAATCTTAAACTTTTCTGGGAACATTTCGTGACGAAATTCAATGTCGGCGGCGATTTTGCTGTGCCGGTTGGCGGCGAGTGGTATCCGTATTCGGGACAGGATTTGCTGACGCATTTTCCGATTGCGCTGACGGCAATGCTTATCGGCTATATTCTTTTCGCGCCGAAAAATAGTAAATTGCCCGAAAAAGCGACGTTCTTTTTGGTGTTCGTGACAATCTTGCTGATGTCGCAATTCCGCTCGAAACGCTTTGCCGAATATTTTCCGCCGTTTGCGATTCTTTTCGCCGCCTTTAGCTGGAAAGAATTTCTGACGCCGACCGCTGCCCAACTGCCCGAAGACTTCAAACGCGAAATCGAGCCGTATCTCGATGCTAACAAACCGACTGAAAAACAAAGCTGGTTTGAGACCGCCAAACTCGTGGCGGCGTGGACTTTGGGCATCGTTTTGACCTTCGTTATGTTTTACAATTTTATCGGCGTTGATTTCAGCACCAACGAAAGAT
>JBDTZT010000029.1:0-12616 GCA_040005005.1 Actinomycetota bacterium | reverse complement strand
CGCCATCAATCAAAAATTGGTGCAAAGCGGTGTCAAAGTTTATCAGATCAGCAAAATCGAAAATGATTTGGAAGCGATATTTTTTGATGTCATCAGCGAGTAAAAAATGAATTTTATCAACAGTTTTCAGAGCGAATGGTTAAAGAAGAAACGCAGTCTGGCCTCGTGGCTGGTCATTGTCGGGGCATTTTTTACGCCTTCGATTATTTTAATGTCGAGAATAAAAAATGCTGAGAAATTGGCGGCTCTTTATATATCCGATGATTTTTGGAAGAAACTCTGGAATCAAACATGGGAATCAATGGCGGTTTTTTTACTTCCGATCGGGATTATTTTGGCGGCGGGCTTGATCACGCAGATCGAATATAAAAACAATACCTGGAAGCAGCTTCACACCACGCCGCAGGGATTTACGACGATTTTCTTTGCCAAATTTCTGGTGATTCTGCTAATGCTGATCGAGGTTTTTGTGCTGTTTAATCTCGGCATTTATTTGTCGGCGGCAATTCCTGCGATGCTTTTCAGCAGTATTCCGTATCCAGCTGCGCCGATTCCTTATCTGAATTTTTGGTATGCCAATGTTAATTTTTTTCTCGATTGTCTGCCGATTTTGGCTCTGCAATATTTGATAAGTCTGCAATTCAAGAATTTTCTGGTGCCGATCGGAGCAGGCTTTGTTATTTGGTTTTTAGGCGTCGGGATGCTGCCGTGGGAATACAGCTATATTTTTCCATATCTTCACGGCACGATTGATTTTCTGATGAGTTCGGGACAATTCAATAACCGAAAAATTCCGCCGGTCAATATTCAACTTCTTGCCGTTATTTATTTTGTTGTAATTACGATTGTCAGCTATGTTTTATATCTGACGAAAAATGAAAAAGGATAGATCGTAAAATGAAAAAACCGTTTATCGTTCTCTTGCATTGCGGATATTGGTTTCTTTATTTATTGCTTTTGGCAATAATATTCGCAACCGTCACGCTCCAAGTCAAAAAAACACCGTTTCCACCAAGCCTGACGCTAATTTTTCCGATTGTGGTGATGTATCTCGCGCCAAATCTGGTTTCGTTTTATTCGTTTTATTTTCTTTTGTTTCCGCGTTTTTTGTTTCGCCGAAAAATTCTCGCGCTCGTTATTTTCGGAACTTTGGTTTGCCTGATCTCTGCCGTTTCGGGAAATTTGATCGCGCTCGTTTTATTCGGATTCGACCAACCGATTTTTACACAAATGCGAGAGTTTTTGACGCTGACCGTAAGTTTGTCTTTAGTTGCCGCAATTCACGGAATCATTGCGCTGGTCATCAGAGGTTTTATTACTTGGTACGCGGAAATAAAGCTCAAAGAAGAACTCGCCCAAAAAAGTTTTGAGATGGAACTGGCATTAATCAAATCGCAAATCAATCCGCATTTTTTGTTCAATACAATCAACAACATAGACGTTTTGATCACGAAAGACGCGGCGAAAGCTTCGGAATATCTCAACAAACTTTCGGACATTTTGCGCTATATGGTTTACGAAACAAAAACGGAAAAAATCGCGCTCGCCAAAGAACTCGGTTACATCGAAAAATATCTCGAACTGCAAAAAATCCGCACGACAAATCTCGATTATGTGAGCTTTGAAGTAACCGGAAATGCAAACAATTTAACAATCGCGCCGATGATTCTTTTTCCGTTCATCGAGAATGCTTTCAAACATACGGAAAACAACAAACGCTCGAATACGATTAAACTCAAAATCACCAACGAAGATTCCAAGATCGGATTTGAATGCGAGAATACATATCAAAAAAGTTCGGAAAACGCAGACTACGGCGGGTTGGGCAATCAACTGATTCAAAAGCGTTTGATGTTAATATATCCAAACAAACATTTGCTTGAAATTGCGGATAATGACGGAATTTACAAGGTAAAATTAATGATTGATATATCTTAGGTTTGGCAACGCTTCACGTCGGCAGCGAAATAAACAATAATAGAATTAACTATGACATCAAACGTGCCGACCGTCAGACAAATTAACTGGATTTCGATCGTTCCACAAATTGCGATTATTGGACTTTTAATCTACCTTTACAATCTGGTCAACTTTGGCGATCCTTTTATTCTTGGTTCATTGATGTATTTAATCTTGGCTTTCGGACTTAGAAACATTATCCCCAAAGACCATCGAAAAGCAATAAAACTCGTTAAGCAACAAAAATTTGCAGAAGCCATTCCATATTTTGAAAAAAGTTACGACTACTTTATGAAATATTCGTGGGTGGACAAATATAGATTTTTAACAATTTTGAGTTCATCAAGAATGTGTTATCGAGAAATGGCTTTGTGTAATATTGCATTTTGTTACGGACAGATCGGCGAGGGACAAAAAGCCAAAGAATATTACCAACAGACACTCACTGAATATCCCGAAAACGGAATGGCACAAGCGGGAATAAATATGCTTAACTTGGTGGACAATAAACTGGCTTAATCGAATATTTGGGTATTGAATAGTCCGGCATCATAAAGCCCTCAAAGTTATCTTTCATGACGCATTACTCTAATTTGTATGAAAATTAACTGCATCATCGTTGAAGACGAACCGCTCGCGCTCGAACGCACGAAGGAATATGTGCTGAAACTTTCCTTCTTAAACTTGTGTGCGACTTTTGATAATGCGCTTGATGCTTTGGTTTTTCTGAAAGCTAACAAAGTTGATTTGATTTTTCTCGACATCAATTTAGGCGAATTTTCGGGCATTCAACTCTTGGAAACTTCCGCCGTTTCGAGTCAGGTCATTCTGACGACCGCTTATCAGGAATACGCCTTAAAAGGTTTTGATTTAAAGGTGACGGATTATCTGCTGAAACCTTTCACCTTTGAAAGATTTATTCAGGCGGTTGACCGCGTGCAGAGCAATTTGCCGAAAAAACAGGCTTCGTTGCAGAAAAATTTTATCTTCGTCAAAACCGAAAATCGTCTGGAAAAAGTTGTTCTCAGGGAAATAATCTATATCGAAGGAATGCGCGATTACCGCCGGATTCACACTGCGGGCAAACGCCTTATGACGTTGCAAACCTTCACCGAATTTGAACGGCAAATCTCGCCGAACGTCGTCTGCCGCGTGCATAAATCCTATATGGTGGCGCTCGCCAAAATTGATTCGATCGAAAAAAGCGGCATCCGCATTGAAGACCAAATCATCCCAATTTCAGAAACCTACAAACAAAGATTTTTCGCGCTGATCAATCATTCGGCAAAACATTGACGGATAAATTCGGATTATTTTTATCGTTTTGACCTGTTTTGCCGGAAAAATCTGCGTTTATGATTAGAAATTTTTTTGAGTTTGAAAAATGAAAATAATAAATATGAAGAAAATATTAATCATCGCAGTTTTGATTTTTGTCGGTTTGAACGCCAACGGTTTTGCACAAAAGCAACAAAAATACCGTAAAATCAGCGAAATGATTACCGATTCGCAAAGAGTCGGAGGTTTGCTGGCCGGCTTGCTCGGCGGTAATTCGGCGGCTTCGGGCAACTTGGAAACGACGAGTTTGAGTGCGGTCAACTTTCCGAATTCGGTCAAAGTGAAATACACGGGCGAAACACGAAAAATCAGCAAACCGCGCAAAAAAGCCGTTGATACCTGGCTCAAAGAATACGCCAAACAATCTGACGCGCGAAAATTTTATGTCAATGAAATCGAGGTCGAAGAAAACGGTGTGCGGTATTGGATTATGGCGCACGAAAATAATGTGATTGCTAAACTAAAATCTTCCGCCAAAAAAAATGATGAAGTTGTTTTAAAGCTGAAGATTTTAGGTTACAGCAAAAAAGGCGACACGACCGATTATTTTCTGCTCTCCGACAGTGTTGAATAGTTTTAGCAGAAACGCCAAACGCCTTTTTCGCGACGATCCCAAACCGCACCATTCCCGCAATGTTTGCCGGATTTTCGAGCGATTCGAGTTTTTTGATGATTTCGTCAACAGTCATTTAAGAATATTTTACGATTATTGGGCTTCTTTTTTTTTGACAAAAGTTCTCAGCCAAAAAACAAACATAAAAACAGGCGCGAAAATTAACAATTCCAATCCGATCGTATTTAGAATCTCAAAGGTGGAAAACCGGGATGGTATTTCTGAAAGTCCAAACCATCGCAACCCAAATCTGTCTGTCAAAAAAGGGAATAATAATTCTAATCCGTCGCCCTCTTTAGTTGTCACAAAGTCCAAAAAGCAATGTGAAGTAAAAGCTAATCCGTAAGCGAGAGCCTCGCGAAAATAATTTCTGCCGAACGAAATCAATAATATCAAAGTAAAAATCAAGGCGAAAAATATCGAATGTGTAAAGCCGCGATGCCAACCCTTTAATCCGAAAATAATAGAAAAGGCAAAATCGAAATCTGCAGCATTGGCCAAAAATGCGCCGATAAGTAACGGAAAATAAAAACGGTCGGTCGGTTTCGGATGAATTGCAGCGACAATACTCGCGCCCAGAAATCCGTGAGCAATCGGTAAAGGCATAATATTTGAAATTTAAGTTTTTAACTGTGAATCTAAAACAGTTTGTGTTTGCTTCTTTCTAAATTCTCTCAATTTCTCTCTCAACTCAGGTCTGGAATTTGCGAGAATCGAAATTGCCAAAAGCGCGGCGTTTTTCGCGCCTGCCGTGCCGATGGCGAGCGTTCCGACGGGAATTCCGGCGGGCATTTGAACGATTGAGAGCAGTGAATCCATTCCCGACAGAGCTTTGCTTTGGACGGGCACGCCGAGGACGGGCAAAACCGTCTGCGAAGCGCACATTCCCGGCAAGTGAGCCGCCCCGCCCGCGCCGGCGATGATGACTTCCAGCCCGCGGGATTCCGCCGTTTTGGCAAATTCAAACAATAAATCAGGTGTGCGATGCGCCGAAACGACTCGTGCTTCATGCGCGACACCGAACTCCGTCAAAATGTCCGAAGCATTTTTCATCGTTTCCCAATCGGACGTGCTGCCCATTATGACGGCAACTAAAGGCAATGATTGGATTTTGGATTTTGGATTTTGGATTTTGGATTTTGCCATTTGATTACAAAATAGAAAAGATGCGCGGCGAAAGCAAATTTCGTGGCGCATCTTTAAATTTCAATTGATGAAAATCAGTCGGTCGCAATCATCACGTCGCTTGCTTTGACGACCGCGTAAACCGTTTTGCCTTCTTCTAAATTCAAGCGTTCCGCCGAATCTTTGGTAATTATCGAAACGACCTCGATGCCGTTTGAAAGTTGGATGATGATTTGCGAATTGACCGCACCCGTTTCGATCGATTTGATCTTTCCTTTTAATGAATTTCTCGCGCTGATCTGCATATATTCTATTGTGCCATAAAAAGATGTGAAACTGCACGTAAATCCAATTCAAAAGATTCGGATTTATGAACGATCATAAATCCAAAGGCTTAGTTATTTGAGCGGCGGCGTAAATCCATACCATTTTTCCGGATTCAAGCTCGACTTTAACTCTTTTGTAGTCATCCGGCTCGTATTTGTCAGCTACAAGAAGTTCTTCTTTGGAAACCTCAAAAGCAGTTCCTTCAATAACATCATCTTTGTTATTTGAAGGAATTGCGGTCAGCTGGTATTTTTCTTCGCCTTTTGCAAGAAACGTTTCGTCCTTAATTTCAATCGTAGAAATTTTGTAACCTTTTAAGCTATCTTTAGTGCCATTTAAAAGTCGTCCGAATAATTCCAATTGAACCTTGTCTTTTTGAAGTGTTCCGTATGAAAAAAGATTTTCTTTCATTTTTTTCAGTAAATTCCGGTTTTTAGCAGCTACAAGTTTTTCAAAAGTGATTCCGCCTCGCGTTTACAGCCTTCGTCCTCGCGTTCGTGATTTTTGTTTGGTTCGGCTTCCAAAATCCATTCCAGATGTTCTTTCGCCTTCGCTTTTTCGCCGTTGGAAAGATAGGCCTCGGCGAGAAAAAGACGATTCAGAAAAAAGCGCGGACCGAATTTTAACGCTTTTTCCAGACATTCCAAAGCCTTTTTATGATTGCCGATTGAGAGCGGAAAACCCGGAGCTTTATGATAAAGTCTGCCCAAGATCCGCCACGGTCCGCCGTAAAAATAGCCTTCGTCGATTCGGGCGGCGCGTTCTGCCAGCTTCTTGATCGGCGAGATCAGCGAAAGACTTTTCATGACTCCTTTTTCCTGTCCGTAGGAACCGTAATTTACCGCGAGCCAGACATTTGATTCCAACGAATTTTCGTCTGCCCCAATGCCTTTTTCGCCGTATTTCACGCCTTCGCTGAAACAGAAAAGTTTGTTTTCCGCTTCCGCCGCTTCTCCGAACCAGAAATAAATTTCGGACAATAACCCGTAAGCCCAGCCGCATTCCGGGTCTTGCTCGACAAGTTCGGTAAGCTCGCCGTAAACCGTATCGAGATTCTCCGCGACCAGCTCGCGCTCATCGATGAGTTTTCTCACCTTTTGGAAGATTTTTTTGTGTTTCATAAAAACGACGCGTTTCCCGAACAATACTTTAGCTGCTTATAAAATTTACTGTCGAGCGACGAATAAAACAACATTCCCGAAATTCTCCTTAAAATAGAAAATGACAAAGCTGAAACTTCATCCTTTTCGCTCACTTTGATTGATAAACTTTTCGTATTCTTTCGGCAAAGGAATACAAAAGCGTTCGCACAAAGCCGCAACATCTGAAAAGTCGTTTTCGTCCGGCTCGTAACCCGTGTGAAATTTCACCGACCATTCGGCTGAAATGCATTTTACCGGAAACCCTTTAATCGTTCCCGTTCCCGTAAGATGTTCGGGTAAATACTGAACGCCGAAAATATTTCCGCCCTGCTCGTCAAAGGTATAAGAATGAACATCAACCGAATTTCCCGCGCCGTCGCCAAGCACGAAATTACAATCTCGCGCATCGTCGCGCGGCACATCGCTAAAACCTCTGTCCGTCAGTAATTCTCGCAGTTTCGGCACGTCTTTATGAGGAATCGCGATGTCCAAATCTTCGTGAGAACGAGTCTGTTCGCCAAGCAAAGCATCAACGCTCCAGCCGCCGTCAACCACGACATCAATCTCATTTTCAGCAAAAAGTTCGAGCAATTCAACGACAGTTTCAGCTTTCATAATCTTACTTTAGCGGCGACTTTCAGCCAAAGCAAAAAAGGACGAAGCCGAAACTTCATCCTTTATATATTTTTGCCGCTAATTTTAAGTTTGACGAATTTTGGTTTCTCTACCACCATTCCTTCATCCATTCGTCAGAAACTTTTTTGGCTTTTTCGTAATCGTCTGGTACGACGACCAGTTGATTTGAATGATCGCTGTATTGCGTCAAAATATTTACGTTCGCATCCGCTAATTTTCGGCAAAACATTCCTAACTGACCGGGAACATCCTGCCGCAGTTTTTGAATGATTACATCATTGATTTTATTAACTTTTATTCCGGCTTTTTCTAAAACCTCTCTGGCTCTCGATGATTCCTCAACTAAAAAATGTGCGATTGCGGATTCGCCGTTATCGAAAACGCCGCCGCCTTCGAGACTGATCGCGTTTTCCCCCAATGTTTCGCCTAAAAGAGCTAATTGTCCGGGCTTATTTTCCAAAATGATTTCTAAATCTTTCATTATTACTCCGTTTTTACCATTACTCCGTTTTTACCGATGAAATTTTTCGCTGTCCGGCGGAACCTGGGCGCGGTCATTCATTCCGTAATCTCTCTCAACGATCGCCACTCTCAACCTGTAGTCGTCGAAAACCGTGGCTCTGCCTTTCGTCTGCGCCGCGCGGTGCAATTCGAGATTTCGCCATTGCCGGACGCTTTCTTCGCTTTCCCAAAATGAAAGCGATAAAACTTTTTTGGAATTGGTCAGGCTTTGAAATCTTTCAATCGAGATAAAACCTTCGATTTTGCTTAGTTCGGGTTTTAATTCGGCGGCAATGTCAAGATATTCGTCCCATTTACCTGCCGCCGGAATTGCTTCAAATATTACTGTTATCATATTCTTTAGTTTTATAGCATAATGATTACAGACACGCTTCATTTAATACTGAAATATGGAAGTAGAAGAAAGCTTCGTTTTGATTTCCGGTCTAATCTGCGAACCGACGCGGGCGAAAATGCTCTGGAATCTGCTTGACGGCAGAGCTTATACCGCGACGGAATTGGCGGTTGTCGCCGATATTTCCGCAACTTCGGCGAGCAATCATCTGTCGAAAATGCTCGAAGCCGACCTTCTGAAAGTCGAAACGCAGGGCAGACACCGCTACTATTCTTTCGCTAAACCGGAAGTCGCTTACGCCGTCGAATCGCTGGCAAATTTGGTAAACAACGGATCATCGCAAAGATTCAGCAAAAGCGTCGCAAGCGGAATCAAGAATTGTCGAACCTGTTATGATCATTTGGCGGGTTTTGTCGCCGTGAAACTGGTTGAAGCGTTGGAGCAAAATGAATTTTTACGCAAAACCGAAACGGCGTATTCGGTGACAGAAGAAGGTTGGAAATGGTTCGCCGATTTTGAAATTTCCAAAAACGATTTTGCCGGAAATCGTCGTCCGCTGACTCGTCAATGTTTAGATTGGAGCGAACGCCGACCGCATCTTGCCGGTCAGTTGGGTGCAGTGTTTTTAGAAAAAGTGCTGCAAAGAAATTGGTTTGAGAAAATTCAGTTTTCGAGAGAATTAATTCTTACTTCAAAAGGTCAACAAGAAATTTACAAACTGTTGGGCGTTAGTTTACGGTAATTTTAGTTAACCTCAAAATATCTCAAGGATAAAGCCGAAACTCTATCCTTGATCATTTTTGGTTTATTCTTCGCACCTTACGCCGAATAACCTTTTGCGCCGTCGAAGTTGTAGAGATTTTCGGTTTTGATAACGTCGAGTCCCGCTTCGTCGAATCTTTGCAGAAGCGAAATCAGTTGATTTTTGTCAACCGTGTTTCCTTCTCCGCTTTCGGCAACGAAACGGCAGCGCCAGTGGTCAACCGTGAACGTGTCGGAAAAACCCCCGGGATAAACTTTGACGCCGCGATTGGCGATTGTTTGGAGTTTCAGACCATCGCCGCTGACGGCTTCGACAAGTGCGCCAAGTTCGTCCGCGACGCCGTAGAATGAACCTTTCCACCAATCGAGGAAAACATCAACGCCGACCAGATCTTTTTTCTGCGGTTCGGGCGATGAGAAAATCGGTTTTTGCTCGCCGGTTGCTGCGACGTTTGCGGTGTAAGTTACAGGTTTGAGCGTTTCCGGTTTTTGCCCCAGACGCGCCACCACCGCTTCGGCAAACTCTTTCGTGCCGACTTTTTCGCTCGAAATGCCTTCTTTGAACATATCGTAGGTGTGAACGCCGTCTTCAATCGTGCGAAGCCACGCGTTGTGCGCGAGTTCGGCAATGTCGGGCTGATTGATATGCACAAGCATCAGAATCGAACCTAGAAACAAACCTGACGGATTTGCCAGATTTTGACCCGCGCGTCTTGGCGCACTGCCGTGAATCGCTTCAAACATCGCCACGTTTTCGCCGATGTTCGACGAACCTGCGAGGCCGACCGAACCGGCGATTTGCGCGGCAACGTCCGAGAGAACATCGCCGTAAAGATTCGGCATTACGATCACATCAAAATTTTCGGGTGTGTCCGCGAGTTTTGCCGCGCCGATGTCAACAATCCAGTGGTCGGATTCGATTTCAGGATATTCGGCGGCGATTTCGTCAAAAACCCGGTGAAACAAACCGTCAGTGCGCTTCATAATGTTGTCTTTGATGAAGCAGGTGATTTTCTTGCGGTTAAACTTTTTCGCGTATTCAAATGCGTAGCGGACGATCTTTTCCGAGCCCGGACGCGAAATGAGTTTCAGGCATTCTTCGACCTGATCGGTCTGCCGGTATTCGATTCCGGCGTAAGTGTCTTCTTCGTTTTCGCGGACGATGACGACATCCATAACGGGATGCTTCGTTCGCACAAACGGCGCGTAACTAACGCACGGACGGACATTCGCATACAAACCTAAAGTCTTGCGAACGGCAACATTAAGCGAACTATAACCGCCGCCCTGCGGAGTCGTGATCGGGGCTTTCAAGAAAACTTTCGTGCGCCGCAGACTCTCCCACGATTCGGGCGCAATTCCGGCGGCGTTGCCGCTCAGATATACTTTCTCGCCGATCGCGATTTCTTCGATGTCAATGCGTGCGCCTGCTTCGCGTAAAATATGCAGCGTCGCATCCATAATTTCCGGACCGATACCGTCGCCCTTTGCCACGGTGATTGGTGTATTTGCCATACTGTTTTATTAAATTCCTCTGGTTAAATTTTCGGTATCAAGACTAAACGTATAATTTTATCGGAAATGTTATTTGCACGCAAAGACGCGAAAACAATGGAAAATGGAAAATGGATAATAAAATACAAATTATCCATTTTCCATTTTCCGTTTTACACTAAACCGTCAATCTCTTTCGCGACGGCAAAATCAAGCGCGGTAATGCCGTTGCGGTCGTGTGTGGTCAGATTGATTTCAGCATAGCCCCAGCCGAAAGTTATGTCGGGATGATGGTCGCGCCGTTCGGCAATTGCCCCGACAAGGTTTATGAATTCGAGGGCTTCCGAGAAGTTTTCAAATTCAAATCTGCGCGACAAAATATCGTTCTCCGCGCTCCAGTCTTCCATCTCGACCAAATTATTGAGAATTTCATCAGGCGAAAGTTTTTTTCGTTCCATTTGTTTTTCACTCCTTGGTTTTGCGGTATAATCTAGTTTTTTTAGTATAGCGATTTAACAAACAGATATTCAAACAATGCATTTTTATTCAAGATTTTTAATTTTTATTTTACTCGCTTCAAGTTTTGCGTGTTCGGTCAATCAGCCGAAACTTCTGACACCGCTTGAAACACTCAATGTTTACGGCAACGCTTTCAAAAAGAAAGACACGACGCAGATGAAACTTCTACTTTCGCAAGCCTCGCTGAAAATGGCGGAAGAATCAGCCAAATCGCAAAACACGACGGTTGATGAAATCGTCAAGAGCGAAAAACTTTTCGGCGAAAATCAGACGACCGCCGAATATCGCAACGAAAAAACCGAAGATGATAAGGCGTCAATCGAGATGAAAGATTCGGCAGGCATTTGGAACACGGTTCAATTTGTCAAAGAAGACGGCGTTTGGAAGATTGATAAGAGTAGTTTTGCCAATCAAATCGAGCAGGAAGTCGAGCAAAAGAATAATGAACTCGACGATATTATCAACAAAGGCCGACAACCATAACGATTTTGGATTTATGAAATTTCATCATATTTTAGTTTTGCTGACGGCAATTCTGTTGGTTGGCTGTAATTCAAAACAACCGGCGGCAAAAAGTCCGGGCGATGTTTTAAAGCAATACGTCGCGGCATCGCAAAAGCAAGATATTGCGGCGATGAAAAGTCTTCTTTCCAAAGGTTCGCTTGCGTTGATTGAAAAATCGGCGAAGACGCAAAACACGACAACCGACGAACTCTTACGAAGGGAAGCATCGGTCAAAATTCAAAATGCGCCCGAAACGGGCAACGAAAAAATCGAAGGCGAAACGGCAACCGTCGAAGTCAAAAACGAGACCAACGGCGAATTTGATATGAAAATGCCGTTTGTCCGTGAAGACGGCGCGTGGAAAATCGCCCGTGACAAATATATCGAAGAACTGTTGGAAAAAGCGACCGAAGAAGTCAACAAAAAACCGACTAATTCATCGTTTTCAAACAGTAATTCGGCGGTGAATAAATAAGATTTCCACGCTCCAATTTGAGGAGAATTTTAAATGTCAAAAATCAAACCTTTTTGCGCTTTGCGTCCACAAACAGATTTAGCCAAACAAGTTTCGAGCGTTCCGTATGATGTGCTCAATCGCGACGAAGCCCGCGAAATTGCCGCCGATAATCCGCTCAGTTTTCTGCACGTTTCGCGTTCAGAAATTGATTTAGCGGACGATGTGAATCCGTATTCGGCCGAAGTTTACAAACGAGCCAAAGAAAATTTCGAGCGCCTTCAAAGCAACGGTATTTTGCAAACCGAAAACGAATCGAGCCTTTATGTTTATCAATTGCAAATGGGCGAACATCTTCAAACGAGCATAGTTACTTGTTGTTCGATTGACGAATATGACGCGGATTTAATCAAAAAACACGAAAAAACGCGCCCCGATAAAGAAAATGACCGCACACGCCATATGATTGAACTCGAAGCGCAGACCGGTTTGATTTTTCTTTGCTATCGCGGAACTGACGAAATAAATGCTCTGGTCAATGAAGTTATAAAGAGCGCACCGCTTTACGACTTTGCAGCCGAAGATGTCAATAAAAATTTGATTCGCAACCGCGTTTGGAAAATTGTGGAAACCGATGCGTTTGTTAAAGCCTTTGAACAAATTCCCGCAATTTACATTGCCGACGGACATCATCGCGCCGCGAGCAGTTCGCGTGCGCGTGCCGCAATGCGCGATAAAAGCGCGCATCATACGGGTGCAGAAGAATATAATTTCGTTATCGCCGCGCTGTTTCCCGTTGAACAATTGAAAATTTTGGCCTACAACCGCGTCGTCAAAGATTTGAACGGTTTAAGCACGGAAGAGTTTTTACAAAAGACGGCAGAATC
>JBDTZT010000524.1:0-3746 GCA_040005005.1 Actinomycetota bacterium | reverse complement strand
TTTTCAGCCATTCCGACCGCGAGTGCTTTTTCTTCCGCGACGTTTTGCTGTTTGGCGTATTCGCGGACATCCTGCGTGATCTTCATCGAACAGAAATGCGGTCCGCACATCGAGCAGAAATGCGCGAGTTTTGCGCCTTCCGCCGGGAGCGTTTCGTCGTGAAATTCTTTTGCTTTTTCAGGATCGAGTCCGAGATTAAATTGGTCTTCCCAACGAAATTCAAATCTGGCTTTTGAAAGTGCATTGTCGCGGTATTGGGCGCCCGCGTGACCTTTTGCCAGATCCGCCGCGTGCGCCGCGAGTTTGTAGGTGATGACGCCTTCTTTGACATCCGTTTTATTCGGAAGTCCGAGATGTTCCTTCGGCGTCACGTAGCACAGCATCGCACAACCGAACCAGCCGATCATTGCCGCGCCAATGCCCGAAGTGATGTGATCGTAGCCCGGAGCAATATCGGTTGTCAGCGGACCTAAAGTATAAAAAGGCGCTTCGCCGCAGATTTCGAGCTGCTTGTCCATATTTTCTTTGATGAGATGCATCGGAACGTGTCCGGGACCTTCGATCATTGTCTGAACATCCATTTCCCAGGCAATGCGCGTTAATTCTCCCAAAGTATCGAGTTCGGCAAACTGCGCTTCGTCGTTGGCGTCGGCGATCGAACCGGGACGAAGTCCATCGCCCAAACTGAACGAAACATCATATGCCGCCATAATCTCGCAAATTTCGCGGAAACGTGCGTAAAGAAAACTTTCTTCGTGGTGCGCCAGACACCATTTCGCCATAATCGAACCGCCGCGACTGACAATACCGGTTGTCCGTTTCGCGGTCAGCGGAATATACGGCAAACGCACGCCCGCGTGAATCGTAAAATAATCAACGCCTTGTTCGGCTTGTTCAAGCAAAGTGTCGCGGTAAATCTCCCACGTCAAATCTTCCGCCTTGCCGTTCACTTTTTCGAGTGCCTGATAAATCGGCACCGTTCCAATCGGCACGGGCGAATTTCGCAAAATCCATTCGCGCGTCGCGTGAATATTTTTGCCCGTCGAAAGATCCATCACCGTGTCCGCGCCCCAGAGCGTTGACCAGCGCATCTTTTCGACTTCTTCTTCAATCGAAGAGGCAATCGCCGAATTACCGATATTGGCGTTGATTTTGACAAGAAAATTGCGCCCGATCGCCATCGGCTCAGATTCGGGATGATTGATGTTCGCCGGAATGATCGCGCGACCGCGCGCAACTTCTTCGCGGACAAATTCGGGCGTCACGAATTTCGGAAGACTTGCGCCGAAAGATTCGCCTTTATGCTGATGATAAAGCGAACTTCGGTCATTTTCGAGCCCTTGCTGCATCGCTTCAAACGCGATTTGCCGGCCGAGATTTTCGCGGATCGCGACATATTCCATTTCGGGCGTGATAATTCCCTTTCGCGCATAATGAATCTGCGTGACGTTCTTACCCGTTTTCGCTTTGAGCGGCGCCCGTTTCAAACCCGGAAATTCTTCGAGCTTGCCGTTATCTTTTATTTTGGCGATTTCTTCCGCGCCTTTCGTTAAATATCCGTTGTCCTGCGGCAAAACCCTGCGCCCGACGTATTCTTCGACATCGCCGCGCCCTAAAATCCATTCCCGCCTGAGCGACGGCAAACCTTCGCGGACATCGCAACGCTCGTTCGGGTCAGTCCACACGCCGCTTGTGTCATAAACTCTGACCGGCGGATTTTCTTCCAGATTCCCGTCAAAATCCTTCGACGGACTGAGCGCGATTTCCCGAAACGGAACACGCAGATTATGTTTGTTTTGATTGATCGTATTGCCGTTGGTTTCAACATAGATTTTCCGCGAAGCCGGCAATTTCACCTCGTCGCTCGTTTGTTCTTTTAATTCTTTATTTTTATTATTTTCACTCATTGTTTTTCTCCCTTCGTCGGTGTTAGCCGTAGCAGGTTCAAAGGATAATGTCCGTAACAGACAAATCTCAGCTATTCGTATAGCTCTCCTGAAAGTGGCTCAGAATAAGTTTATCAAATCCAAAGGCAGTAACGCGACCATCAGGAAGCGTGTTTATCCAATCTGTGACTATTCAATTATTTCAAACAAGCGAAGTTTTGCTGATTCGTCATTCGTTATTTTTTGATGGTTGATTCTTGCACAAAATCATTGTTCAAAGGCAATATAGAAAAGCGAAATAAATAATTCGACATTATGAAAAAATCAATCTTTGCAGTTTTTTTAATAATCGCGGTTTGTGCGTGCGCTTCATTCGGGCAAACTAAAAAACGAACCGTTCGAACAACCAAACGAACGGTCACTAAAACAACTATCAAAAAAATGACAGGAAAATCAATCAAACAGGAAGCGGTCACGACCGCTTCGGGCTTAACTTATATCATTACGAAACACGGCGACGGGGCGACGGTCAAAGCGGGCGATAACGTCATTGTCAATTACACCGGACTTTTGACGAACGGCGCGAAATTTGACAGCTCGCTCGACCGGAACGACACATTTTCGTTCAAAGTCGGTGCCGGTATGGTAATCAAAGGCTGGGACGAAGGTTTGCAGCATTTACGCGTCGGCGATCACGCGACGCTTATCATTCCGGCTTCGATCGGCTACGGCTCACGCGGCGCGGGCGGCGTGATTCCGCCCGATGCAACGCTCATTTTTATTATCGAAGTCGTCGGCGTGAAATAAATTATTCAATGGAAAATGGAAAATGGAAAGAAATATATTTTCCATTTTCCATTTTCCGTTTTAGCGAAGCGACTTCGAATATTTATTGATAACCGCCCACGTTGTTTTATCGCTGTCAAAGACGGTGTTGAGGCCCTGTTCTTCCATCGGCGGGTCGCCCATATAATCGTCGCCCGCTTTCCAGAAGATTTGTCCTTTTGTCGGACGCGACGTGCCGCCGAACGCCCAGAAGTTTGCGCCCGCCAAAACTCCGCCCGCTTTCGCGCTTTCGGCGACAAAGGCGAACATTTTCCCGTAATAATCATCGCGCAGCGAGGTCGAAGAGGTAATGTCGAAAGATTGCGCGTTGCGCGGCAGACCGAATTCTTCGATGACGAGCGGTTTATCGAGTTTTTGGGCGACGGCGATATGATCGCTCAGATAATTCCGGGCTTTTTCGACGACGTTGGCGTAACCTTCGGCGACCTTTTCGCCCTGAAACCAGCCCCAGTTTTTTGCCCAGATGTGAATCGTCAGATAATCAACATTTTTATCGGCGTGGATTTCCTCAAACAATTTCAAGCTCTCCGTTCCCATCAAACCTTCGTGTCCGAGCGTAACGAGATGATTTTTGTCCTTCGCTTTGATCATCGCGGAAACGTCCGAGATCCATTTCTTATAATCGCTTTCGGCACTTGGGCGCATCGGGCGCGGTTCGTTCGCAAGCTCCCAGGCCATGATCGCCGAATCGTCCGTGTATTTCTTTTTGCTGAATTTGTTCGTGCGGTTGAGGATTAGGTTAACCTGCTCGTTGTAGGCGCGTTTGCAAGGCTCGCAAGCGTAAAATTTGCTGACCATATCGCGCTGTTCGTCCCACGTCAGTTTACGCGTTTCCTGTTCTTTCGGGACGAGATTATTCCAGATCAGATACTGCTGAAAACCACCGCTCCACTCCCAGTTGTTGCTGAAAAAGACGATTGCCTTTAAATCGCGTTTGCCCATTTCAAAAAGAATCAAATCCAAACCGTCAAGGATTTCCTCGTTGAATTTTCCCTGCATAGGCTGCAGCGGCGG
>JBDTZT010000523.1:0-3760 GCA_040005005.1 Actinomycetota bacterium | reverse complement strand
TTATCTCGGTCGCGTTTTTAGTATCATCTCCCAATCCGTTACCGCCTTTTACATTCAAACCGCGCGGTTTGACTTTGACGCCGTCCACCAAAGTTTTCAAATCGGGCGGATAACGGTCGAAATTGTCTTTTGAGGCTTCAAAAATTTTGCAATCGTCAATCACTACGCGGCTTCGCGGATCAGCCGGAATATTTCCGCCTTGTTGCGTCGGGTTTCCGGTGACCACCGCCCCTTGCGGACACGCGCCGATCGTATCGCGTTTGAATTCGTCAATCGCCCCGCGAATCATCCGCAGAGTTTCGCGCAGACGCATTTCCTTTTGACGTTTGACCGCGTTTTGGGCGAGCGGAACCGTTCCCAAAACCAGCACCGAAAGCACGGAAAGCGTAACAACCAATTCAAGCAAGGTGAAACCGCTTTGGATTTGGTTTTTGGTCTTTGGTCTTTGGTCTTTGGCAAAAAACCGGGCGACTCTGGACTTTAAACGTTGGACTTTGGACTTCATATTAAAACTTCACCGTAAAATTCTTGCCGGCATTGGTCATAATGTTCATCAAATCAGCGTCGAAGGCGATTTCCTGTTTGCCGTCGGCTAATGCTTCGACTTCGATATAAGCCAAAATTCCCGATGCGTTTTCCGCCGTGTCTTTCGGCGACGACAGGGAAACATACAACTTGCCGTTTTGATTCAAAAACGGTGTCGCGGCTTTGCCCGCCAAATCTCTGCCGAACACATCGCCGTAGCTGACTGAGCGAACGGCAAGTTTTTGAGCATCGAATTTCAAGCCCAAAACCGCCGAGCGAAAACCGGTCGCGCTTTTAATAAGGACGGCGATTTTTGTTTTTTCGCCCGCTTTCATTTCCGGTAAACTTGGCAAAAACTGAACTTCGGCTTTCGGCGTAAATTTCGCTGCTTCCGTTTCTTCAACGAGCGGTAAGGTCATCGGCTTCGGCAAAATGCTCTGCGATGAAGTGTCGGAAGTCGGCGTAACTTTCAAAGTCTGAACATTTGACGCATCAATCGGGCGAATATTTGCCGTCGTCGTATTGTTGATTGATGATTCGGTCACAGCGTCTTTATTTTCCGTCGTTTTTGATTCGGTATTTGAACTTGTCGGCGATGCATCCGATTTAACATAAGTCGGCGCGTCTTCAACTTTTCGGTCGGGCAGCTGAACAGCCGTATTGTTTCCTAAACGGCGGGCGGCGGCGAGCTGTTCGTCAATTTCTTCCTGAATGACCATCGCTTCGAGCGAACCGCTCGTCGGCACTGCCAAACTTCCCGTCGGGCGTTCGATTTCGTCTTCCGGCAAAATCGTAGGTGCGCGGATCACGCGCGGCGTGACGGCAATGACAATATCAACCTGCCGATTGTCTTTCGTCGGTGCGGTAAAAAGTCGGCCGAGAATCGGAATCAAACCGAGCAGCGGTAAGCCTTGTCGTCCGTTACTTTCTTGATTTTGGGCGACACTTGCCAAGAGCAATGTTTTATTATTTTGCACTCGCGCCGTACCTTTGATCGTGCGTTCGGTGAAAACCGGTGTGTCAGTCAGCGCACCCGCCACATCTTTCGATTCGATTTCCATCGCCACCTGCACATCCTGATTCGGGAAAACAATCGGTTTGAATTTCAATGTCAGACCGACTTGTTCGTAATTGATGACATTGCTCAAAAATCCGTTACTGTTTCCGTTGCCGGTTGTCCCGCCATTATTAAATCCGGTCGAGATTTGTGCCGTCTTAACGGGCACGCGCTGACCGATCCGGGCTGATGAATCTTCGTTATTAAAAGCGTGAATCTGTGTTGAAGCGATCAATTTTGAATTATTTTTTCTCTGAAAGGCCGCTAAACTGACACTTGGGACAAGTAATCCGACGCCGAGAGTTTGCGGAACAAGCGCGCCCAACGCGGATCGGAAAGTATTTGAGCTAAGATTGGCCGTCACCACGCCGCTGGTCGCACCGCCCAGATTTGTCAATTGACTTTCAGATCCGATTTGGTTTCCGATTTGCAGCAAATCTGATTTATTGACTTCGTAAATGGCGACATCCATCACGACCTCGGCGCGGTCTTTGTCGAGCGATTTGATGAGTTGTCCCATCAATTGAATATTTTCCTGCGTATCGCGAATCGTTAAACTATTGGTCGCGTCGTCGGTTAAAACGATCGTCGGCGTTCGGCCGGGCTGCGCGGGAATCGCTGTTTGGACAACTTTTGCAACGTCTTTCGGACTGGCATTGGCGAGATAAAATGTGCGCAGAACAAGCTGTTGAAATTTTTGCCGCTGATTGGCGTTGGCAACCATAATCGTCCGCGGTCCGACTTTTTGGAAAAAGAGATTTTGCTGTAAGAAAATATAATCGAGAGCTTTGGCCGATGTGACGCCTTTCAGTTCGATACTGATTTTTGACGGCGCGCGAAACGATTCCGAGTCAAAAAGCACGTTCAAATCCAAACTCTGTGCCAAATCTCTGATCAAAGTCTGCAAATCAATTCCGCCCGGAAAAGGTCCGACATTGCCGAGTTCTTCGAGCTTTTGCGGAATCACCACGTTCGGCGGTAAATTTTGTCCTTTATAATTCGTCTGGACAAGTTTTACGTCCGTTTTCGAGTCTTTTTTGTCAGGATTATCGATGTCCAAAACTTCTTTATAAAGCCGTGCCATTCTTTCCATCTCGGCTTTGGCAAGTTCGTTGGTCGGGTCATAGGCGTAGGCTTTGCGAAAAGCGTCATAGCCGCCTTTGTAATCTTTTTCGTTGGCGAGAGCCGTGCCTTTTCTGATATACATCTGCGAAGCGTTAAAAAGCGAACGCACATAATGCAGACGATATTCGGGATTTTTCGGATTATCGGTAATCGCCAGCGCGAATTGTTCGACCGCTTTATCCCAATCTTCGGAACTTTCGGCTTTCATCCCGGCTTGGAAATACTTTTTGCCGTCGCTCATCGCCAAAACGGAAATCGGGGAGAGTAAGGAAAATACTAAAAAGAAACTCAGCGCAAAACGAATGTAAACAGATTTTTTCATAATGTTTGATTTAGATTTGGACTTTTTTGCACTTATTGAAATGCTTTTTACAAATTTTCTACACGCCCGCGCTTCGTCAAAGTTTCAAAAGTTTTCTTTCCTCTAAGCCGGGCGCGGAAATTTAATCATTTAATTTTCAACCGAATAGAGAAAAATTGCAAGAAATTTAAACTCTTTACCATTAATATTTGTCTATTTGATTTCTTCGACAAATGTCACACGGTTGATTTCGTGCAGAGTCGTGAGTCCGTTATAAACTTTTTTGAGAGCCGAAATCCGCAAACTCGATAAGCCTTCTTTTTCGGCTTCGCGGCGAATTTCCGAACCCGGACGGCGTTCGACGATCATTTCCCGGATTTTGTCCGACATATCGAGAAGCTCGTGAATCGCCGTTCGGCCGCGATAACCCGTGTGATTACACGCATCACAACCGACGCTCATAAAAAATTCGTGCTCTTGGCGAATTTCGGGTTTTAAGCCCGAAACTAGAATTTCTTCGTCCGACGGCTGATAATGACGCTTGCAAACCGCGCACAGTTTGCGGACCAGTCTTTGCGCCAAAACGCAGTTGAGTGCGGAAACAAAATTGTAAAGGTCAACATTCATATTCAGAAAACGCCCGATCACGTCAATCACGTTGTTGGCGTGAACGGTCGTGAAAACGAGGTGACCGGTGAGCGCGGAGTTGATCGCGATCTGCGCGGTTTCTTCGTCGCGGATTTCACCGACCA
>JBDTZT010000522.1:0-3769 GCA_040005005.1 Actinomycetota bacterium | reverse complement strand
ATAAAATCTATGTCGCCTGCGGCGACGCGACTATCACGATCATCGACGGCGCGACCAATACGCCGACCACGATCGCGTCCGGCTTACTGGCTCCCGGTTCGATCGCGGTCAATCCGGCCTCGAATAAAATTTACGTTTCCGGCGACAATAACGGCAATGTCCTGTCGATTGACGGGACCACTAATGCCACAACATTGATTCCGACCACTTCGCAGACCCGCACCGTGGCGGTCAATCCGGTGACGAATAAAATCTATGCCATCAACAGCTCGGACACCGTCACGATCATTGACGGGACTAATAATTCGACGACCACTTTCCCGACCACCATTGGCGGAGTTTCTCTTAATCTGGCGGTCAATCCGGTCACGAACAAAATCTATATCAGTAACCAAAACACCAACGATGTGACGGTGATTAGCGGTGACACCAACACGACCGCGACGGTGACGGCTGGTTCATTTCCCAATGGCGTCGCGATCAATCCGGTGACGAATAAAATTTATATCGTGAACGGCGGCGGCGGCGGAACCGGAGTAACGGTCATCGACGGCACGAACAATTCGACAGCCACCGTCGCGGCCGGCACTCAACCCGTTGCCGTTGCCATCAATCCGGTGACGAACAAAATCTATGCCGCTAATAGTATTGGCAATGACACCGTCACGGTGATTGACGGCAGCAACAATTCGACGGCCACCGTCGCGGTTGGAACATCTCCCAAAGTCCTGGCAGTCAATCCGGTGACGAACAAAATCTATGTCGTTAATCAAGGCAGTGACAACGTCACGGTAATTAACGGCAGCGACAATTCAACGGCCACCGTCGCGGTCGGTTTGTTTCCCCAGGCGATTGCAGTTAATCCGGTGACGAACAAAATCTACGTCGTTAATGTGAACAGCGAGAATATAACGGTCATTGATGGGAGCAACAACTCGACAACCACCTTAACCGATCCAGTTCCGGATCCGGACCCCGAAACTGTGGCGGTCAATCCGGTGACGAATAAAATCTATGTTTCCAATGACGGCAGCGTCACGGTCATTGACGGCAGCGACAACTCGCTGACAAACATTGCAGCCGGCACATTTTCCGGTCACATCACGGTGAATCCGATCACCAATAAAATCTATATCGTTAATCAAGTCAGCAACGTCACAGTCATTGACGGAGCGAATAATTCGACGACTACCATTGCGACCGGCTCAAATCCCATTGATGTCGCAGTCAATCCGGCGACGAATAAAATCTATATCGCCAATCGAAACAGCAACGATGTGACGGTCATTGACGGGACGAACAACTCGACGACCACCGTCGCAGCCGGCTCAAATCCAATTGCCGTCGCGGTCAATCCGATTAGCGGCAAAGCCTACATCGCCAATCAGAGCAGCAGCAACGTAACGGCGATCACACCCGCGCCGACCAATGCAATTCCGCTTAATACCGCCGTTGCGCCGCTGGCCGGAAACACGACGAACAACAGCACACCGACTTTCACGCTGACGGCAACTTCAACTTATTCGCCGAATGCACCGCCGCCGCAGAATATCTATTTCCAGATGGATACTGCAAACGGAACATGGACAAAAGCCGTGAATACCGGCAGCACCGCGACAACCCTGACGGCAACGGCAACACCGGCGACATTACAAAAAGGTATTCACATTCTTTACTTCTTTGCGACGGACGGTTCGGACGCAACTTCGATCAACCCGCTTGCCGACGGCAACAATAACGGCGGGAAATTATTCGGCAAACGGCGTTTCGGTAAGCGAGTCTTCGATGACTTTGTGCCCCTATCGAGTCCGATTATCGGCGGCATCAACGCTTATTTGTTTCTGGTTGCGGCGGCTCCGACGGCGGCTAACTTAACGGTTGGCGGACGCGTCTTGGCGGCTTCGGGCGAAGGTATATCACGGGCGCGGGTGACCTTGACGGACGGAAACGGCGCAACCCGCTTCGTCCGGACAAATTCGTTTGGCAACTATCAGTTCACGGATGTTCCGGCGGGCGCAACTTTTGTTTTCAGCGTCAGCCATAAAGGCTACGTTTTCGCACCGCAAGTCTTAACAGTAAACGAAGAAATCGAGAACTTTAACTTTACGGCTGAGCCGTAAAGCCGGATCTCATCAAGTTTTGGCAAGTGCTCAAAGGCGGCGTTGATTATTGAATGGCGTCCGATTTCTCGCAGGTAAGTTTTCTTATTTTTCAGCGCGAAAGTCGGACTTCTTGAAATAAATTTTAATGGTCGGGAAGCGGGTTTACGGCCTGCTTCCCGACCATTTAATAATTGATTTTTGTTAAAAATGAATGATGTCCATCCATCACTTAATTTTTATATTCTACTTCACGACAATATTCACAAGCCGCTTCGGCACGACGATGATCTTGACGATTTGTTTGCCGCGCGTTTGTTCGACGACTTTTGCATCAGCCAAAGCTAGCGCCTGCAATTCGTCGTTTGTCGCGTCGGGCGAAGCCAAAACGCGCGAACGCAGTTTACCGTTGATCTGCACCGGAATTTCGATTTCGTCGGCTTTTGCCAAAGACTCGTCAAATACGGGAAAACGTCCGTTGTTCGCCATAATTCCTTCGTCATTGCCGACAATTTGCGAATAAAGTTCTTCCGCCGTATGCGGTGCAAAGGGCGTGAGCATCAAAATCAAACTTGTCGCAGCTTCACGAATCGCAAAAACGTCCGCGTCGGTCGCCGTTTCAGGCTCGACTTTGAAATCGTAAAGCGCGTTCGACAGTTCCATCAGCGCGGCAACCGGCGTATTAAACTGCAAAGATTCCAGATTGTCCGTGATGCGTTTGATTGTCTGATGCGTTTTTTGCCGCAACTTTCGCGCATCAATGGAAAAATCGAAAAACTTTTCATTTTCCGTTTTCCATTTTCCATTTTCCATTCGGCTTTGCCATTTCCAAACAAACCGCCAAACTCTCTGCAAAAACCGGACTGCGCCTTCGATTCCAGCTTCATTCCAGACGAGTTCGTTTTCGGCCGGGGCGGCAAACAAAACAAACAAACGCGCCGCATCGGCGCCGTAAACCTCGACCATTTCGTCCGGGTCAACGCCGTTGCCTTTTGATTTCGACATTCGCTCGATCGCCGATTTCAGCGTTTTGCCGTCCGCCGATTGCGCCGAAATTATTTTACCTTTCGCGTCGCGTTCGACCGAAACGATTGAAGCCGGAAAATAAATGCGTTTGCCCTTTCCTTCGGGTTCGTCGGGATTCGGAATCTCATCGAAAAAGGTTTCGCCGACAACCATCCCTTGCGTCAAAAGCCGTTTGACGGGTTCGTTAAATTTTACCAACCCAATGTCGCGCATCACTTTTGTCCAGAAACGCGTGTAAATAAGATGCATCACGGCGTGGTCGTCGCCGCCGATGTATTGGTCAACCGGTGTCCAATACGCCGCCATCTTCGGATCAAATGGCATTTCCGAATTTTTCGGGTCGGTGTAGCGAAAATAATACCAGCACGAATCAACAAACGTATCCATCGTGTCGGTTTCGCGTTTCGCCGGTTCGCCGCAATTCGGACAAGTCGTATTGACGAAATTTTCGTCTTTGGCAAGCGGCGAAGTTCCGGCGATTTCGTCGCTCAAAACAATTTTGTCCGGCAATTCAATCGGCAGATTCTCATATTTTTCGGGGACAATTCCGCATTTTTGGCAATAAACCATCGGAATCGGTGCGCCCCAAAATCTTTGCCGCGAGATTCCCCAATCACGCAGACGATAGACGTTCGCGCCTTCGC
>JBDTZT010000521.1:0-3769 GCA_040005005.1 Actinomycetota bacterium | reverse complement strand
AGCGCGAGCCCGTCGCGGTTGCCTAAGATGTTGGTCGAAAACCAGCCTTCGACTTTTAGTGCGCGGGTTTTGAACGCCGGTGCGAGAACGCTTTTGATCATTGTCTGTCCGGTCTTGCCGTCTTTTCCGGCAATCGGCACACCTTGTTTGTCGGCGAATTCTACAAGCGCGGGAATGTCGGCGGAAACCGACGGCGTGAAATTTCCGTAAGGCACTTGTTCGGCAATTGCGGCGTAAGCGTAAAGCATCGCGGGCGAGATTTCTTTGGCGTTATTGTCCAAAGCCTTTTCAAAATCGGCGAGCGAATTAAAAATCTCGTTGCCGGTCTCGGCGAGCTTTTCGGTTGAGCCGAGATTGATGACGACTACCGCGTCGCAGGTCTTTTTGAATGCCTGCAAATCCGCTTGGATTTTTTCAATGCTCGCGCGGAGCGAACTTTCCGGCGAAAATTGATTTTCGCCGTCAATATTTGCCAGGAATTCAAGGTTTCCGACAGCCCGCCAAGGTTTAATGCGCCGCAATTCTGTTTCGACGGCGACGAACTGTTGATGCGTCAAAACGTCGTGTTCTTCGGCGGCTTTGGCGAGATGTTCGCCGAATAAATCCCAACCGCCGAAAACGATGTTTTCATAATTCGCCAAATCTTTGATCAATTCAGCGTTCAAATTTGCGAGCGGCAAACCTTCCGTGCCGATCTTGCCTTTTTTGAGTAGTTCGATTCCGGCGACCACGGTCGTGCCGACCGCGCCGCCTAATCCGATGATTGCTATGCCGAGTTTTCTGCTATTCATAAAAACTTTAATTTTACAACAAAATTGGTTTAGCCACGAACGAACACGAAAAGGCACGAAAAAAAAATAGTCTGGTTTACGGGATAGCTTATGCTTTTGATTGTTAATTATGTCCCGATAAACTATATTGTCCAAAGTAAAATTATGACAATATCGTCAACTGAAATTATGACCTGCCTCAACTGCAAAAACACTTTCCGAGGCTCATTTTGCAACGACTGCGGGCAAAAAGCGGCGACGCATCGCTTTACGATGCACGAATGGCTTCACGAAATTCCGCACAGTCTATTGCACGTTGACAGCGGTTTTTTTCTGACCATCAAGACATTGTGTTTCCAACCCGGAATCGCGATTCGTGAATATTTGCAGGGAAGACGCAAACTTCTGTTCAGTCCGTTTTTGTATGTGCTGATCTTATGCGGTATTTATGTGGTTGTCAGTCATTTCTTTGTTCATATACCCGAGGCTGAAAATCAGGAAATCGGCAGTCTGAAAGAAGCCAATAACTATATTGAAGAAAATTATTACAAGATTTTAGTCGTGGCGATGATTTTACCCGTGACGATCGGTTCTTATCTGGCATATCTGAAATCGGGTTTTAATTTTGCCGAGAATCTTGTCTTAAATGCGTATCTGATCGGTCAGCTGGTGATCGCCGACATCATCATCATGTTGATTTCCTCAACAAGTTTGTATGAAAATCATAAACCGGCGGTCAAATTAATCGAATTCTTTCTGAAATATCCATATTGGTTCTGGATGTATTGGCAGTTTTTTAAGCCAAAGAAATGGTATTGGGGCATTTTGCAATTTATTCTTTCGCAAATAATCTCGGGCATCGTACTTTATCTTTTGATGAATGGGGCGGCACTGATTTTATTAAAATTCAAAGGCGCACATTAATTTATTCGGGATTTTGGATTTTGGATTTGGAATTGGTCGTAAACTGTTGCAAATCTAAAATCTAAAATCTAAAATCCAAAATTGAAATGTCACACAAATTTTTTGATCTAACATTTACCGAGAGCGTCAAAGCGGCGCAGGAAAAATATGGTTCGCGCCGCAATTACGCGAGGTTTGAAGGCGGAAAACCTGATTTTTACGGTTTGGGCGATGCCGAACAGGATTTTATCGAACAGCGCGACGGTTTTTATATGGCGACGGTCAATAATGAAGGTCAGCCGTATATTCAGTTTCGCGGTGGCGCAAAGGGTTTCTTGAAAGTTTTTGACGATAAAACGCTCGGCTTTGCTGACTTTCGCGGAAATTTGCAGTATATCAGCGTCGGAAATTTGCACGAAAACAAAAAAGCGGCGTTGTTTTTGATGGATTATCCGAATCAGACGCGTTTGAAAATTTTGGCGCGAGTGGAAGTCAAAGACGGGAAAGATGCTCCTGAATTAATTGAAAAATTAACCGTGCCGGATTACAAAGCAAAAATCGAGCGGGCAATGATTTTGCACGTCGAAGCCTTTGATTGGAACTGTCCGCAACATATTACGCCGCGTTATACGATCGATGAAATAAAAAAAATGACCGCGCCGATGACCGAGCATATCGAAAAACTGGAAAAGGAAATTGAGGAATTAAAAAGACAAAAGCCCACGTGCTTGCCAGAGCGCAAAACAACATAGATGCCATGCGCCTTCCGTCTTTTAACGAGGAGCAAAGTTATGAGTGAACAACCACCAAAACCAACTGACATCAAACCGCCGTTCGATTTGGAAAAGGCTCTGGCAAAAGTCAAAGCCGCCGAAAATGCCTGGAATTCACGCGATCCAGAACGCGTCGCGCTCGCCTACACGGAAGACTCCAAGTGGCGAAACCGCACCGATTTTATCAACGGGCGCGAAGAGATCAAAGCGTTTCTGACAAAAAAATGGGCGCAGGAATTGGATTACAAACTCAAAAAAGAATTGTGGGGATTTCGTGAAAATAGAATGGCGGTCAAATTTGAATACGAATGGCACGATGCTGATGGAAATTGGTTTCGCAGTTACGGCAATGAGCTTTGGGAATTTGACGAAAACGGCCTGATGCGCCGCCGCGAAGCTTCGATCAACGACGCGCCGATTGACGAATCGGAAAGACGGATTTTTTGAAGAAACTTTGAATCGATTGTCATAAATTAGGCACGGATTCTAAAATCTTAAAGCGGCAATCATTAAAAATCAGGCAGCGATGACAAAAAGTAAAAAGAATGTTTTAGCGATTTCCGGCAGTACGAAAACCAATTCGACAAATGAATTGCTTCTGAAATTTATTGCGAACAGATATGGCGAAAGTTTGAATTTTGAGATTTTCGCGCGCCTCGCCGAACTGCCGCATTTCAATTCCGATTTGGATAACGAAAATCCGCCGGAAGCGGTAAAGGCATTTCGCGAGCTGATCGAAAAAGCGGACGGCGTGATTATTTCCACGCCGGAATATGTTTTCAGTTTACCCGGTTCGCTGAAAAATGCGCTTGAATGGACGGTTTCAACGATTATTTTTTCCGATAAACCGGCCGCTTTCGTGATCGCCGCCGCTTCGGGCGAAAAAGCCTTTGAATCTTTGGATCTGATCTTGAAAACGATTGGCGCAAAGGTCGGCGAGCATTCAAAATTAATAATTAAAGCCGCCAAAGGCAAGTTGAATTCAGAGGGCGAAATCACTGATCAAGCCGCTTTACAAGAAATTGACAGATTGATGAAAGCGTTTGTGAAAACTATCAATTAGCGATTATATTTTTGATTGAATCATTAAACAACGACAGAAAATCCGGCAATCGTTTCATCTGGCCCGCGCCTTCTCTAAATTGTTCCGGATTCTATCGCCTTCACAGCAATTTTACCCAAGCTACTGACAAAAATATTAAACGATGCAAACCGCTGATCTTGCGTGAAGCCTTTGACGAAGCGGAAATAAATCTGCTGGGCGATAACGGCGAGTTTGAAGGTGCCGAAAACATAATAAAATAACATATTTGAAACATCGCG
>JBDTZT010000520.1:0-3785 GCA_040005005.1 Actinomycetota bacterium | reverse complement strand
CGGCAATCGCCGTGTTCATCAAAATCGCGTCCGCGCCGAGTTCCATCGCAATCGCCGCGTCCGACGGAACGCCAACGCCCGCGTCAACGATAATTGTCGCACCGGGCAGTTGCTCGCGCATAATCCGCAGGTTTGAAGGATTCTGCACGCCCATTCCCGAACCGATCGGCGCGGCCAGCGGCATCACCGCCGCGCAGCCCGCATCCAGCAATTTTTTTGCCATAATCAAATCATCCGTGAAATATGGCAGAACAATAAATCCTTCCTTGACCAGAACTTTAGCGGCTTCGAGCGTCTGTTCGTTGTCGGGCAAAAGCGTTACCTGATCGCCGATAACTTCGAGCTTGATCCAATCGGTTTCCAATGCTTCACGCGCAAGGCGTGCCGTGCGAATCGCGTGTTCGGCGTCGTAACAACCCGCCGTATTCGGCAAAATCTGCATTTCGGGCGCAAGATAATCGAGAAAAGATTCGGTCGCTCTATCCAAAGGAACGCGATTGACCGCGACCGTGACCATTTCCGCACCTGAAGCCTTGTGCGCGGATTGCATTTCGCCAAATGAACGGTATTTTCCCGTGCCGATAATCAGGCGCGAATTAAAAGTTTTTCCGGCTAATGTAAAAGTGTCTGACATAAATAATTACGAATTACGAATTTTATGTATTTAATCTTAACAAAAATTCTGGCAAAAGAAATGCGGACTGAAAACTTCAATCCGCATTTCGTAATTCGTAATTTTTAATTCGTAATTAATTTAACCGCCGCCGACAAAATGGACAATTTCGATTTTGTCCGCGTCTTTGATCTCGATATTTTCCCAATCTTTTTTCCGCACGACTTTTTTGTTGAGTTCAATCGCAACGCGCTCGGAAGGCAGCGAGAACTCCTTGAGCAGTCCGAGCAGATTAAATTGTTTGGTAATCTCTTTTGTTTCGCCGTTGATAAAAACCTTCATTCATTTATCATTTATCATTTACCATTTATCAGTCAATACATTAGTCAATGATAAATGATAAATGAATTAGCCTTGGCGGACAATTTGACGAAGTTCGGCTTCTTCGCCATCGCTGATCGCGCGGACAAGAATTGCGCCGCGTCCCGAACGAAACTGCGGAAGTTGAAGATGCACGACCGCGACGCCCGTTTCATTGGTTCTGGCGTGAAAGATCAGCGGACGAAAATTCGAACCGAGAACCTTGACCAGGACTTGCGCTCCATCAATAAAATTCGTCGAGTCGCCGCGATAGACACGAATGTTCAGAGTTTTTCTTTCACCGGCTTTAAAGGCGGTTTCGTTCAAAAATTCGATTTCAAGATTATTTTTTTTAGATTTGGCGGAATTGTTCAAATCGGGAATAATTTCTACTGCGTCCGCCGATAAAAACGTTTCGGCTTCAATGATATTTCCGGTATTAACAATAAAATCTTCTTCGATAATTTCGAGCGGCAAATCCCAAATCAATTCTTCTTTCGGCTGCGGAATCGCCGGCACAAAAGTTTCTCTCGGTTGCGGAATCGCCGGCGCAAAAGTTTCTTTAAATTTGGTTGGTGCCAACGATTTTAATTCAAGCGTAGTGCGTGAACCCGCAGAATTTGCATTATTTTGCGGCGAATGATTATTTCCGATCTCAGTTTTTTTTTCGACCGGCGATATTTTCGGCAGCAACGCGTGTCTGTTGCTTTTTATTTTGAGTTCTTTCTGTAAAGCCGCCTCTTTCGCGGTCATCTGCTTTAATTCTTCGATTCGTCCGGCGCGCACCGCGGCACAGATGAGTTTGTGCTGTTTCTGCAAGCGTTCGGTGAGAAGTCTTTCTTCGAATCCGCTCTGTAGCAAATCCTCGTAAGGCGTGCGTTTGCTTGCCAAAATCGTCCCGCGATCATAGACCAAAGACAAAATCAGAGGTGTTTCGATACCTTTGTCTTCGGTCTGAACGTGGTAGATTACGCCGTCGTGTTCGATGTCTGTATTAAATCCGGTAATCACAATGTTAGTAAAATTCGGCGAGAAAAGGCAGTTGTTTAGACACTATGTCCCACATATGAAATTATCACAGGCAGTTGTTATCGGTCAATGAAAATTCGTTAAGCGTCGAGAGTCGTAAGTCGGAAGATTTAATTTTGCACCGTAACTCTCGACTCTCGACTCTTGACTCTCTTTCTGGCTTAACTTACGATTTAATTTGTGCAATAATTCTCAAATTAAACAGGTAATTTTTTCGCGGTATTTTTGCAGTTTCAAAGAATTGAAAAAGGAAAATTATAAACTTCGATGAATGATTTCAGCATCACGGATTACGCGCCGATTGGCGTGATGTTTCT
Organism: Actinomycetota bacterium; assembly: GCA_040005005.1. Taxonomy (GTDB): domain Bacteria; phylum Acidobacteriota; class Blastocatellia; order Pyrinomonadales; family Pyrinomonadaceae; genus JAFDVJ01. The sequence continues at coordinate 1,466 of JBDTZT010000520.1, read as the reverse complement.
GGTCGCTATGGGTTTTGCCGCGAGCCAGCTTTTAGTTACGCAATTGATTGGTCCGCGAAAACGCACGGCAACAAAATTGATGCCCTACGAGTGCGGAAAAGACCCGATCGGTTCGGCACGCGACCGCTTTTCGATAAAATTTTACACGGTCGCCGTAATTTTTCTGCTGTTCGACATTGAAGTTTTGTTTATGATCCCGTTTGCCGTCGCATTTAAATATTTATTGGATCAACAAAAAATCAGCGGCATTGCCTTTGGGGCGATTGCCTTAGTCGAAATTCTGTTTTTTATCGCGACCTTGATTGTCGGATACATTTACGTTTGGAAAAAAGGCACTTTCGATTGGGGATTGCAATCACGCGCCGAAGCCCGTGCCGAAGCCAAGCAGATGGCGAATCTGAAAAAAGAACGTGCCCCGGCACTGAAAAAAGCCGCTTAAGTTTTAGGAGTTTTAAAGATGGGTTTAGAAAACAATATTTGGGAATCGCTGCCGGATGTCGTGACCGTTAAATTAGACGCGATAATTAACTGGGCAAGAAAATCGTCAATCTGGCCGGCCACGTTCGGGTTAGCCTGCTGTGCGATTGAGATGATGAACAGCGTTTCAGCGCGAAATGATCTATCAAGGTTTGGGGCGGAAACTTTTCGCGCTTCTCCAAGGCAAGCCGATGTAATGATCGTTTCGGGACGAGTTTCCCGCAAGATGGCTCCGGTTTTGCGCCGTATTTACGACCAAATGCCCGAACCGAAATGGGTAATTTCGATGGGCGCGTGCGCCACGAGCGGCGGTGTTTTCGATAATTACGCGATTGTACAGGGCGTTGACAAGATCGTGCCGGTTGATATTTATATTCCGGGTTGTCCGCCGCGACCGGAAATGCTCGTTCACGCGATTATGATGTTGCAGGATAAGATTATGAAGGATTCGGTCAAAGACCGCCGCGATACTTTTGAAGAAGAATCCCGAAAATCAATCGTGCCTGGAACTTTGCCTGTTACTGAAGGAACGGCACTCGAAAAAGAAACGGAGATCGAGGTCGCGCAAAATAAAGTTTCGCGTCCCTACACGGTTCCTTCGCGGCACGAACGACGTAAATCATCGTAGGAATTTACAGCGGTGAACTAAAAATTTTCACCGCTTTTTTATTAGAATATGGCTGAGACAGCAGTTTTATTGGAATTTGTCGAAAAATTAAAAGCGGAAAACGCCGCTTGGATTACAGAGGTTAAAGACGCGTTCGGAGAAATTACGATCTTTGTTCCGCGTGAATCAATCGTTGATGTTTGCCGGGTTTTGAAAACCACACACGGTTTTAATATGCTCGCCGATTTATGCGGCGCAGACCGCGGACCGGAAGAAGACCCGCGTTTTGAAGTCAATTATCATCTGTTTTCGACAACGCATCACAACAGTTTGCGTTTGAAAGTTCTGCTTTCGGAAGACGAGCCGAATGTCGGAACGGTAA
>JBDTZT010000519.1:0-3792 GCA_040005005.1 Actinomycetota bacterium | reverse complement strand
ATTTTACGGCTATTTCTCGTATTTAAGATACTTCGATTCCTCGGTTTGAATATACGGAACACCCAGTTTCGCCAATGCTCTTTCAAGTAATACGGCTTGACTCAAATCATCGTCGGCAAACGAAACGCCGCGCGGTCGCAGATTATAAATTGCTTCAAATGCTTCGTATTTCGCGCTCTCGCTAATTTCCAAAGCCGTTAATTCTTTTATCGTCCGCTCTTTTGCAATACGATTGTTCTCGGGAACAAACGGAATGTCTATATATACCATAATGATATTTTATCACGTTTGCGCATTTATTATTATTACGGGCGGATTTATTATCAATCGCAATAGAAAACAGATATATGTTTATAAAACTCAATCAAAATACGGTTTACAAATTACAAATTACGGAAACTTTCAGGCAATTCGTAATTTGTAATTCACACTATTTTCTCAAAGGTTCTCAGCTGTCGTGATTTGCTATCTATATGGTCAGTATTGTTCTAGTCTTGAATAAGGAAGTCAATTTTTGACTTTTTACGGAAACGTATTTTATTTTTTCCAAACAGTTCAAGGAGGGACAATGAAAAAAAGTTACTTACCAAATACAATTTTAGGTTGTATTTTGTTTATATGCGCCGCGTTGACGATAAACGCAAAAGCGGCCGCATCTTACAATTCATTTCTGACGGACGATTGCAGTCCATCGAAAGCCAATAATTTCCAGGTTGACATCAATTGCAAAGGGACCTCAAACCTGCAATCAACCGTTCCGCTGATTATCAGCGAGTTTCGTCTGCGCGGTCCGAACGGCGCGGACGACGAATTTATCGAGATTTACAATCAAGCAACGGCGACGCACGTCGTTGCCGCCAGCGACGCTTCGGCCGGTTACGGCATCGCGGCCTCCGACGGCACGACGCGCTGCATAATTCCGAACGGAACGTCAATTCCGTCACACGGACATTACCTTTGCGTCAATTCGGTCGGTTACGGTCTTGGCGCCTATCCGGCGGGCAACAGCGGCGCCACGGCCACCGGCAATGCAACTTATACGACTGATATTGCCGACAATGCAGGCATCGCCATCTTTAACAACGCGACGGGCGGCGCCAGCTATTCCGTCGCCAACCGCTTCGATGCGGTCGGTTCGACTTCGGAAGCCGACACGACCTACAGAGAAGGTGCGGGTTATCCGGCAATCACACCGTTTTCGATTGATTACAGTTGGGCACGTTTGCCAATCGGTGGCACCCAGGAAAACGACGATACGATCTATCCGCTAACGCCGTTTCCCGTGGATAACGACGATAACGCCGCCGATTTCCTATTTCTTGATACCAACGGCACCAGTGCCGGAGGAGGACAAAGACTCGGTGTGCCGGGCCCTGAAAATCTCAGTTCGCCGATTTCGGCCGTCGTTCAGCCAATCCGCACACTGCTCGACCCCTGCTTCACGCTTGGCGCAGTCCCGAACAGAGTCCGCGATTTTACATCCGATCCGGGAAACAACAGCAGCTCCGGAACGATTACTTTGAACCGGACCTTTACCAATAGCAGTGGTGTGGCGATGACGCGTCTGCGCTTTCGGATACTTAAGCTGACAACTTTTCCGGCGACTCCTACGAATGCGGATTTACGACCGCGCACTTCCGGCAATGTGGTGGTCAATGTTGATCGCCCGCCGTGCGGAGTCGGCAACAGCAATATTACGGTTTTCGGCACCACGCTCGAAGAGCCGCCAATGCAATTTAATGGCGGCGGTTGGAACAGCACGATGAGTTCCGACACCGTAACGCTTGGAACGCCGCTCGCCAATGGTGCCAGCATTGATGTCGGATTCCTGTTCGGTATTCAGCAAACGGGTGATTTCGCAATTGTCATCGCGGCTGAAGCACTGCCGCGCGGCGGTGCGATCTGGTGGGTGCAAGGAACTACGGACAGCGGTTCACGGGTGAACGCTGAAAGTGGTCCGACTGCCGCCAACGTCTCGGTTTCGGGCAAAGTGTCGGATTCATTCGGAAATGCGATTCCGCGTGCAACCGTTCAAATAACCGATTCAAACGGTGCCACCCGCACGGTAAAAACTACCTCGTTCGGCAATTACAAATTTGATGGGGTCCGTTCGGGTGAAACATATATTTTCAATGTTTCATCTAAACAATACCAGTTCACACCGCAAGTCGTGAGCATCGGCGACGATTTGGCGGAATTGAATTTTACCGCCCAGTAACAAACAATAAAGGTTGGAGAAAATAATTCTCCAACCTTTTTTATACTTCCGGAAAAACTCTTAGCAAGAAAGATAGGTGCTGTCCACCCAACCGACCGAAACCCATCTGCGGCCGCGTTTGACGCTGACTCTGGCCCATTCGCCTGAATATTCGTTGACCCAAACCCGAGCACCGTTGGGAATTTTGCCGATCACTTTTCCTTCCCAAGTCCGCACATTCAAATTACTGTTTCGATTGTCCAGATCAACCGAGCAGTATTCCATATTGGAATTGTAATTAAGCCAGAGCGCGGTTGATTGCCGCGAAACGGCGCTCGGAACAATTGTGTTAGTTTTAACCGCATCGCTGCCGAAAACCGTCATACTCGTCAAAACAAAAACACCAATAAGCAATAAAGAACCAAATTTAATTTTCATCTTCTCGTCTCCTATTTAATTAAATGTTGAACCCATCAACTGGATTTATGACTACTACTAAGTTGGAAATTTGCCTTATTGTTATCATTAAAATTCAAAATTTGCAAACGCATTTCCACCGAGTTTTGGATTTATTTTTCACGAAAAAATCGTATTTCATTGAAAGTTGCGCTTAAATTTTCAAAATAAGTATTAAAATTTGAAATCAACGGAAGAAGATTATGTCCAAATTTACAAGTATTCGGGCAGGCTTTTTATTTATTTTTTGTTTTACCCTGTCAGTTTCGGCAGAAATTTAGACGGTTAAAAAGATTGCCGGTCCGAACGATGGCACGCGCGACAGCGATTACAGTTTGCGCGCAGTAGCGGCGGCGTTTATAACAACGGCGGAACTCTGTGGCTGAACGGTTTGATGATGACTGGAAACGTAATGGCAAATGGCGGCAGCATAAATTATGAAATATTGAATTTATAACCGAAGCCGTGAACGGTTTGGATAAACTGCGGATATTTTGGATTGTCCTCGAGCTTTTGACGAAGCCAGGCGACGTGGACGTCAACCGTCCGCGTCGTAGGCATCGCGTCATAACCCCAAACTTCGTCCAACAATTGATTTCGCGAATGAACCGCGCCGCGATTTTCGATTAAAAATTGGAGGAGTTTGAATTCCATCGCCGAAAGTTCGATTGGTTGAGATTTTTTTGTCACTTCGGCGCGTTTAAAATCAATCTCGACCTCGCCGAAACTAAAGGCATCGGATGAATTATTGAGAGTTTTCGGCGACCGGCGGAGAAGTGCTTCGATGCGGGCGAGAAGTTCGATAACTTCAAAAGGTTTCGTTAAATAATCGTCTGCGCCGAGCTTTAAACCGAGCACTTTATCAATTGTTTCGCCTTTCGCCGTCAGCATCAAAATCGGGGTATTGATTGATTTCTGACGCAAATCGCGGCACACATCGTAGCCGTTTTTTTTCGGCAGCATCACATCGAGAAGGATCAAATCAAAGTGTTCCGACAAAGCGATTGTCAAACCGCTTTCGCCGTCCGCTGCCGATTTGACCGCAAAACCTTCAGCTTCCAAACGGTCAGTCAGCGTCAGGATCAAACCTGCTTCATCTTCGATTAATAAAATATTCATAAAATACTTTCAACGCCGGT
>JBDTZT010000518.1:0-3798 GCA_040005005.1 Actinomycetota bacterium | reverse complement strand
GGTTGCGGAAATCGAAATGGAATATTTCGGCGCGAAAACGGGTTTAGAAACTGAGCCGCGCATTGATTTGGCGGTTTCAGGTGAAAGAAGAAGCGAAGCGCGAAAGATTTTGGAAGACAACGGTGTTGATTTATCGAAAAAAACCGTCGCGCTCGGCGTTGGTTCGACAAATTCACGCGCCAAACGCTGGCCAGCGGAAAGTTATGCGAAGTTGAACGATTTATTGCAAAATGATTTACAAGTAAATGTCGTGCTGGTCGGGGCGAAGGACGAAGCGGAAGTTTCGGGCGAGGTTTTTGCAAAATCCAAAAAAAAACCGATAATCTTGACAGGCCAAACGAATCTCGCGCAAATCGTCGCCGTTTTGGCGGAAACGGATTTGCTTGTGTCAAACGATATGGGTTTGGCGCACATCGCGCCGGCCGTCGGCACCGGAACAATTGTCATTTTCGGTCCGACGAACGAAAAAACAACGCAGCCGATCGGTTCGGAAATTATCAGAAAAAATGTCGAATGCGCGCCTTGTATGCTGCGGGATTGTCCGATTGACCATCGTTGTCTGACACGCATTTCGCCGCAGGAAGTTTTCGCCAAATCAATTTCAATCTTAAATTGCTGAATTTTATGATAAAATTTCGTCGGATAATTGAACCGATTGAAAAAATTGAAATTATCGCCCGACGATTTTCGATTGATGAATTGACTCTTTTGCGGGATAAATTCGGCGGCAGAAATTGGCGAAAAGTGAAAGGACAAGCCTTTGTCGAACTTTTCACGGGCGAGATTCGGTTTGCCGAACTTCATTGGTATGAATGCCACGGAATCGGCAAAAGGAAAATTAAAATCAAAAGGTTACTTGATTAAATGTATGAAAATTATCGGTTTTGCATTGTGTTTGGAAGATGACGAGGATAACGATTTTGTTCCGAATAAACTTTATCCGATTCTCGAAGCCTTAGAAAACGACCCGAAAGAATATTTGCGAATTATTGACGAAAGCGGCGAAGATTATCTTTTTCCGCAAATTTATTTCGAGATTGTCCAATTAAATCCGCCAGCCCAAAATAGATTGATTGATTATTTTAAATCCGTAACAGTCTAAACTTTACTTTTTGAATGACCGATAAACAAAAAACCGTTTTTATTGACCGCGACGGAACTTTGATCGAAGGAGTGAATTTTCTTCACCGCGTCGAAGATTTGCGGTATTTTCCTTTTATGGACGAAGCGATTCGATTGCTGAAAGAAAATGGGTTTTTGGTAATTGTGGTCACCAATCAATCGGGCATTGGACGCAAAATTTATTCTGAAAATGATATGCACGCAATTCACGCGAAGATTCAGGAAGATTTGACCGAAAAGCTCGACGCGATTTATTTTTGCCCGCATCTTCCCAACGCCGGCTGCGCGTGCCGCAAACCGAATTTCGGAATGATCGAATCGGCGACCGCTGATTTTGCGATTGATTTAAAAAATTCGTGGATGATCGGCGACAAGAAACTCGATGTCGAACTCGGCCTCAACGCCGGCATCAAACCCATTTTGGTGTTGACCGGCTACGGGAAAAAAGATGTTGCGAAATTAAAAAGAAAGCCTGAGTTTGTCGCGGAAAACTTGCTTGAAGCAGTTAAATTAATTATCGAAAATAAAAATTAAGACTCTGCCTTTTCGTTTATTACCGGAAATTTGACGGTAAAAGCCGAACCTTTGTCTTTACCCTCGCTTTCGACACTGACCGAACCGTCGTGAATCTCCGTCAGATGCCGGACAATCGCCAAACCCAATCCTAAACCGCCGCTTTTCTGTATATTTGCTGCGTCTTGACGAAATCTTTCAAAAACAAAGGGCAGAAATTCCCGGCTGATTCCCGCGCCGTTATCGCTAACTTTGACCAGGATTTGATTATTTTCTTCCGTCAATCCGACCTCAATTTTGCCGCCTTCAGGCGTAAATTTAATGGCGTTTGTCAGCAAATTCCAAACGATTTGTTTTAAACGATTCGGGTCGCCCGAAATACATTTTCCCTTGACGTTTTCATAGACGTTCAAGGTCAGCGAGATTGATTTCGCATCGGCTGAAGGCTTGACCGTCGCAATCGAAGCCGCAACCAATTCTTCCGCGCTGACTTCTTCGATTTCGAGAATAATTTTACCCGAAATAAGCCGCGAAACGTCCATCAAATCTTCAATCAAACGATTTTGCGTTTCGGCGTTTTTGACAATCGTGTCGATTGCTTTAGCGTGTGTATTCTCATCAGTTTTGCCGGATTTGATGATTCGCGCCCAACCGAGAATAGAATTTAAAGGGGTGCGGAGTTCGTGTGAAATCGCCGCCATAAATTCATCGCGCAAACGATTGGCAGTTTCCGCTTCGCGGCGCGCCGTTTGCTCGTTTCGCAGTAATCTTTCTTTTACGCCGGCGTATTCGAGCAGTTCCAGATTGACTTGTTTCAGTTCGCCGGTTCTTTCGTCAACCCGTTTTTCCAAACTTTGATTGGCCTGGACCAAATCCGTTTCGGCCAGCCGCCTTTTTTTTATTTCAAACAAAACAACAAAATTAGCGGCGGTTAAGGCGGCGATTCCGGCACAACTACTGAGCAGCATCAACCAAAAATTTGTGTTCAGCGTGGTTTGCAAACTTTCCGAACGAAATTTCAAAAGGCGATCTTCTTCGTTTTTCATCTTTTCGACGGTCAAACGAATATTGTTCATAATGACGAAACCTTCACCTTTTGAAGCTTCGTTGACTCCGCCCAAAAGTCCGTCCGTGCGCCGCGACTCGATATAAAATTCCGTAATTGCAATTTTGTCATTGAGCAGTTTTTCCAGCTGCACGAGATTTTCGGTTTGAACTTGATTATCCGCGGTCAAATATTTCAAGTCTTCAATGGATTTTAAGGCATTTTGCTTGCCGCTGTTAAAAGGTTCGAGGAATTTGTCGGTGCCGCTGATCACAAAACCGCGTCCGCCGGTTTCGATATTAATTGCTGAGATCAATGTGTCGTCCAGTTTGATTAAGACGTCCTGCGTATGCTTTTGCCATTTGACCGCTTCCTGCAGCGAATGCGTACTTTGATACGAAAAAAAGCCGATTGCCGCCAACATCAGAAAGGCTAGCAATAAAATTACGGGTAATTTTTTCTCAAGAGCTAAAGGCATAAAGTGCTTTGATTAAAAAACATTCTTTTTGTTGCTGGTAAACTGCTTTACTGGAAATTTCCGATAGTTTAATGTTACTTTAGCAATGCCGCCTAATATATGTTCAGCATAGACAAAAAAAAATTTCAAACGGATTCAAAAATTACGCAAAGAATTCAAAATCTGATTATCGGAAGACTGCTGATAATCTTTTTGATTTTAGTCGCGAGTTGGGTTTGGAACAGCGGTCGTTTGAAACTTTCCTTTGACGATTTTCCCCGCGATTTGTTTTTAGTCTTCCTCATCTCCGTCGGACTGACAATCGTTTATTTCTTTATTCTGCGGCTAAACCGCAATTATGCTCTGCAAGTCCGAATCCAGTTTTTTTTCGATTTGCTCTTAATTACTTGGCTCGTCTGGCGGACGGGTGATCTAACTTCACCGTATATTACACTTTATATATTGCTGATTAGCATTGCAAGCGCATTTATCAGGGCCCGTGAAACAATTCTGACGGCTTTCGTCTGCGTCTTTTTCTTTACGGTTTTATCAATTTTGGTGGCGACGGAAACACTCAATTCTTTTGTCAATACGCCCGCCGCCGGAAAAATCGTACAGATTATCGCTTTCAACGCCGCGGCTTTTTTAGTGGTCGGGTTGC
>JBDTZT010000517.1:0-3803 GCA_040005005.1 Actinomycetota bacterium | reverse complement strand
TCGGACTCGTTTATATCACGCCCGAACTCAACAAAATGGGCGATAAAATTGATTTCGAACTCGTTCTGCCGTATGTCATCAGTCATTTTCTTCCGGCGGGCTTAACCGGAATTTTGCTTGCCGGATTGCTTTCGTCGTTTATGGCGAGCTTTAGCGCAACGGTCAATGCGGGCGCGGCTTATCTCGTCAACGATCTATATAAAACTTATCTCAATCCGGCGGCGAGCAACCGCACGCTGATTTACGCAAGTTACGTGGGTTCGGCTTTAATACTGGCGGTTGGAATGATTGTCGGCGGGTATATTTCTTCGATTACGGCGATTACTCTGTGGATCGTTTCCGGGCTTTACGGCGGCTACACGGCGGCGAATATGCTGAAATGGTATTGGTGGCGGCTCAACGGTTACGGATATTTCTGGGGAATGCTCGTCGGCATCGTTTCGGCAATGCTCCTGCCGGTTGTCAAATCATACATTGCGCCGAATACGAACGACGTTTACGCGTTTCCGTTTATCGTGCTGTTTTCGTTTATCGGCTGCGTTGCCGGAAGTCTTCTGACCGCACCGGTCAACGAAGAAACGCTCAAAACATTTTACCGGAATGTGCGTCCGTGGGGATTTTGGAAACCGGTTTACGAAATGATCAGAGCCGAAGACGCGAGCCTTCAGCCGAACAAAGATGCGGTCAGAGATTTGTCTAATTCCGCCGTCGGCATCGTTTGGCAATTAATGCTCGTGACAATTCCGCTTTACGTTGTTTTTCGCAATTTGACGGCTGTTTTGATTTGCGGCGGAATTTTTCTGGCGACCACTGTTTTCCTGAAAATTCGCTGGTATAATCATCTCGAAAAAGATGAAACGATTGCGAATGCCGGAAAAAGCAGTGAAACGATGGAGGCGATTAGCCAATAATTTCAAGTAAAGTTTTTTGAAAGCAAATATGACGAATTTATCAAAAGTAAACGAACGATTTTCTCCAAAATTTATTGTCTCAAGATTAATTTCGGCATTTTTGCTGTCGGTTTTATTGCTTATAAACCTTCAATTTACCGAAACTCATTCGCAGAACTTAGTGCCTTACAAAAATCCGCAGCTTTCAATTGATGAACGGGTTAAAGATTTACTTTCGCGGATGACTCTCGAAGAAAAAGCCGCTCAGCTAATTTGTTTATGGAACACGAAACCGCAGAAACTAGACATCAAAACCGCACCGCCGCGCAGCGATCTTGGAGATTTTTCGCCTGAAAAAGCCAAACTCGTAATGCCGAACGGCATCGGACAAATTGCGCGTCAAGGCGAAGACAAAGACGCTCGCGGTTCCGCCGAATTTGCCAACGCTTTGCAAAAATGGCTCGTCGAAAATACGCGGCTCGGCATCCCGGCGGTTTTTCACGATGAAATTCTGCACGGTAATATGGCGCGTGGTTCGACCGTGTTCCCGACACCGCTGGCGATGGCTTCGAGCTGGGATACCGAACTTGTTTCGCGTGTTTTTACCGCCGGCGCACTCGAAACCCGTTTGCGCGGCTCGCAACAGGTTTTGGGTCCGAATCTCGATCTGGCGCGTGATCCGCGTTGGGGAAGAACTGAGGAAACTTACGGCGAAGACCCGTATTTGGCTTCGAGGTTCGGCGTTGCGGTCGTCAAAGCCTTGCAGGGCGGCGCGAATAATCAGAACCCGAAAATTGACGGAGCACACGTTATTGCAACGGGGAAACATTTTATCGGTCACGGTCAACCCGAAGGCGGAAACAATATCGCGCCCGTTAATCTTTCCGAAAGACTGCTTCGTGAAACTCACTTAAAAACCTTTGAAGCAGCGGTCAAAGAAGGCGGATTGCAAAGCATTATGCCCGCCTATCACGAACTCGACGGCATTCCGGCGCACGTCAATAAATATTTTCTGCAAAATATTTTGCGCGACGAATTTGGTTTTCAAGGCGTGGTCGTTTCCGATTATTACGCCATCGGCGAACTGCAAACGCGCCACCGCGTTTCGGTTGATAAAGCCGATTCGGCGCGGCAATCGCTCGCCGCCGGAGTTGATATAGAACTGCCCGATCCCGATACTTATTTGACCTTGGTTGAACAAGTAAAATCGGGAAAAATTTCAGAAGAAACTTTGAATAAAGCCGTCGCCAGAGTTTTGCGTTCAAAATTCCAGCTCGGACTTTTTGAAAATCCATACACGGACAGCAGCACGGCGGCGAAAATCGTGGACAGCGCAGAACATCGCGCAATCGCGCTCGACGCGGCGCGGCGTTCGATTACATTGCTGAAAAACGATAAAAATATCTTGCCGCTCGACCGCTCGAAATTAAAATCAATCGCCGTCATCGGACCGAACGCGGCGAAAGCACACCTCGGCGGCTACACCGATCCGAAACCGCCGCGCACTGTCAGCCTTTTGGAAGGAATTCAAAATAAACTCGGAAATTCCGTCAAAGTAAATTATGCGGAAGGCGTGAAAATCACCAAAGAAGGCGGAAATTGGTTTGCCGACACTTCCGTCTTGAATGACGAAGCAGACGACCGAAAATTGATTGCCGAAGCGGTCAAAACGGCGCAAAATTCCGATGCGGTGATTCTCTCAATCGGCGGAAATGAAGACACGAACAAAGAGGCTTGGGCAGATAATCATCTCGGCGACCGCGATTCGCTGGAACTCGTCGGACGGCAAAACGAACTCGTCAAAGCGATTTTGGCGACCGGAAAACCGACAGTTGTTTTCTTAACCAACAGCGGACCTCTTTCGATAAATTATGTGGCGGAAAACGCGCCTGCGATTTTGGAAGGCTTTTATCTCGGTGAAGAAACCGGAACTGCCGCCGCCGATATTATTTTCGGCGATTATAATCCGGGCGGAAAATTGCCAGTCACATTTCCGCGTTCGGTCGGTCAATTGCCGGTTTATTACTACCAAAAACCTTCGGCGAAACGCGGCTATCTTTACTATTCGCTCAAGCAAGGCAAGGAAGAGGTATGCCGCAAGGAATGGGCCGATCTGAAAGCCAGAGCCGGTACCGACCAGATAATCGGTTTTGGCGGCCGCGATATGCCGACCGGGAGGATTTGAAAGTTGAAAATCCGAGCATTTCAGTAAACGGCGAAACCACTGTTTCCGTCAATGTGACGAACACCGGCGGACGGCGCGGCGATGAAGTCGCGCAAATGTATATTCGTGATGAAGTCAGTTACGTCACACGCCCCGTCAAAGAGCTGCGCGATTTTGCGCGAATCACGCTGGAACAAGGCGAAACGAAAAAAGTTGTTTTCAAGATTACGCCTGAAAAGTTATCGTTTTATAATCGTGAAATGAAACGAGTCGTCGAACCCGGCGCGTTTCAGATTATGGTCGGCGGAAATTCCATTGATTTGATCACAACGAAACTCGAAGTTATTGAAAAATAAAACTTTAAGAAATATGAAAGAAGAAACAGAAATTGATAATTCGCCGAAATACGATGAGCGTCCGTGGGGAAGTTTTACGGTTTTGGACGAAGGCGCGGGGTTTAAGGTCAAACGAATTGAAGTCCTGGCGGGAAAGCGTCTGAGTTATCAGAAACACGCGCAACGCGCCGAACATTGGTTTGTCGTGCAGGGCACGGCAAAAGTTACGCTCGACGGCGAGCAGCTTATCAAAAAAACGGGCGAAGCGATTGATATTCCGCTTGGCGCAGCGCATCGCGTCGAAAATCCGGGTGATGAATTGCTCGTTTTTATCGAAGTTCAGCAGGGAAATTATCTCGGTGAAGACGATATTGTGCTGATTCAGGATGATTTCGGGCGTTAATTTGAATCTGT
>JBDTZT010000028.1:0-12888 GCA_040005005.1 Actinomycetota bacterium | reverse complement strand
CGAACGACAGTTCACGGCATCCGTTCCCGAATCCGCGCGAAATTTTCGACCAATCACCGAAAGGGAAAAAAGCCGTTTCCGATTTCGCCATCTCTTTCCCGCACAACAAACATATTGATATTGTCAGCGACCACAAAAATGAATTTGAGAAAGATTTAAGCGGCCCGCTTTTTGTAAATGTCGGGATGAAACGCGCCGGCGCGACAGGCGAAAGCTGCATCGTTTGTCATCAGACATTGAAACCGCAGGGCGCTTCGGACGACGAATATTTGACGAAACCGCCCGCCAAACTGGGTGATGCTTTCTGGCTCAAAAAAGGAACTTTCAAAACTGCGCCGACCGGACATACGACGTGCTTTACCTGTCATTCGGCGGATGCGGGAATCTTACCGGCGCCGGGCAACTGCGCGGCGTGCCATAAACTCGCGGCGCCGCCGACAAAAACGGATTTCGACGCGAAACTTGCCGCCGCGATGAGCGTGACGGACAAAATTATGCTGACCGCGTGGCGCAAAAGAGATTCGTCCGCCGTCTTCAGACATGAATTTTCCAGTCATGTCGAATTGGATTGTACGAGTTGCCACAATGTTGCGGCGATGAACACGACCGATGCTTTAACCAAAAAAGTTCCGGTTACTTCGTGCAATACCTGTCACATTACGGCAACCTCCGACGATGGCGGAATATTAAATTTTGAAATTGATTCGAGAAAGAAGGACGCGAAATTTCAATGCGTGAAATGCCACCTGGCTTATGGCAAATCAGCCATTCCCGAATCGCATATTCAGGCGATTGCGGCTCTCGCGGGCAAATAGAATTTGAAGAATAATGATGAGCCGAAAAAGAAAAAATCAGCTGAAAATAAACGCCAAAATCTTTGTGCAGTACGTTTTTCAAGCGGCTGTTTTTCTCTTTTGCGGTCTGGTTTTCGCGTGTTTTCTGATACCCGTTTCAAAAGCGCAGGAAACGGATTTTTCAAAATTCAAACATTCCAATCCGATGCACACGCGCCTGCCGTGTCTGGTTTGTCATAAACGCGACGACAATTCGCCGATTCCGGCATATTCCGGACATATTCCGTGTGCGAGCTGTCACGTCAATCAGTTTGCCGACAACAAAAATCCGATTTGCACGATTTGCCACACGACCACGGGCGTCAAACAGTTTCCGCCGCTGACGAGTTTCAACGCACGATTCGATCACGCGCAGCATTTGCAGCAAACGAACTGCGCGACGTGTCATAAATTGTCGCGCGGCGGCGTTGGTTTTTCGATTCCTTCGGGGGCAAATGCGCACGTCAGTTGTTTTCAATGTCATTCGGCGAGTTCCAGCAATACGATGTCGTCGTGCGGAACTTGTCATCAGCCGGGAAGTCCGAGCCGGACTTCCGAATGGGCCAAGGCTTACACGACTTCTTTCACTCACTTGCGGCATCTTCAAAGTATGAATTGCGCGAGTTGTCACACGGTCAAAGCCGGATTGGGACGCGGAAATCAAGTGACCGCACCGCTCACTTCGATGCATTTTGCGCCGAAAAATACGCCGAGCTGCGCGAGTTGTCATAACAATAAGAGAACCTTCGGCGGCGACGATTTTTCTGATTGTAAAAGATGCCATCGCGGAAATAGCTTTGCATTCCGCTGATTGATTTTGAAAAGAGAATAGAACGCGAGATTTTACGCGCTTGACGTGAACTTTCCCGCGAAGAATTTGCCGAAGCCGGCTTCAAAGATATTTATGAGGCTAAATACAGGACTTTTCAGTTTAGCTGCAATGGCACAAGCTTTGTGTTAAGGAAGATTGATGAAGTGCCTGAAAAAGGCTTCGCAAGCAATGATTTTTGACAGGAGAAAAAATGAAAACTAATCTTATAAAATTTTTTACGATAACAACCTTTGCGCTGACAGCTTTTGCGCTGACGGCTTTAAATACCAATACGACGCAGGTTCTCGCCGAAGACGATGATGCGGCGACCGTTTATAAAACAAAATGCGCCGCTTGCCACACCGCAAAAGCTGACAAATTCTATGATCCGGCAAAGACGGAAGAAGAACATATAAATATCATTCTGAAAGGCAAAAAAGGCGAAAAGCCGCCCTATATGCCCGCTTTTGAAACAAAGGGAATAACGGCGGAACAAGCCCAAGCATTAGCCGCTTATATGCGTGCACTGCGAACGCCCGCCAATGCAAATATCAATGCGGCTGCCAACGGAAACAGCGGGAATGCCAACGCCAACGCCAACACAATTGTCAACGCGAACGCTAATGCCAACGCGAACACAATGGTCAACGTGAACACCAATACAAATGCAAATATAAAGGCTAACGTCAATGCAGTGGTCAACGTCAATGCAGTTGTCAATGTTGATACAGTTGTCAGCGTCGGCACCAAGGTTAATACCAACATTAATGTCAATAAAATGTCGGACGAAGCAGTCGCGGCAATTTACAAAGCGAAGTGCGCGGCTTGTCACAGTCCGAAGGCGGAAAAGTTTTTTGACCCGGCAAAAACGGATGACGTGCATATCGAAATTATTTTGAAAGGTAAAAAAGGCGAGAAACCGCCCTTTATGCCCGCTTTTGAAGCGAAAGGAATCACGGCGGAAGATGCCAAAGCATTGGCGGAATATATGAGATCATTAAAAGCCGCGGGCAAATAAAAAAGGCGTGTTAAAAAATATAAAGGCGGGTAATTTCGTTTCAATAAATCAGAAACCCGAAACCTTTTAGTAAGTGGGGCAAGCAAGCGAGTCGCGCCTGTTCCGACTTGTTTTAAATTTTGATTTTTTCGAGTGTGGTGAATGATATGAACGAAGAAAACGAAAATGCGGTCAGTGCCGAAACAGAAAAATCTTTCGGCGCAGAAACAGGCGAAAACACAAGCGAAGAAACAACCAAACCGACGAAAGTTCCGAGCCTGTATCACAACTATCTAAGTCTGGCGGGAATTGTGATTGCCATTGCCAGTTTGATCAGCATCGTGCTTCTGTTTTTGCTTGAACTGACCGAAGCGTCCGACCAGCCTTACTTAGGAATTTTGATTTATATTCTGGCTCCAAGCGTAATGATTTTCGGGCTTTTTATTGTTTTGGTCGGAATCTTGTGGGAACGCCGCCGCCGCCGAAAATTAACGCCCGAACAAATTGCCGCATTTCCGGTGCTTGACTTTAACAACCCGCGCCGCCGCCGGATGTTTATGACCTTTTTAGTTTGTTCGTTTATCTTTCTTTTTATCAGCGCATTCGGCAGTTACCGCGCTTTCGAGTTTAGTGAATCGGTCGAATTTTGCGGACAGCTTTGCCATACAGTCATGAAGCCCGAATTTACGGCTTACAATGCTTCGCCGCACGCGCGGGTGCGGTGCGTCGAATGTCACGTCGGCGGCGGCGCGGAATCTTACGTGCGGGCAAAGTTCGGCGGCGTTCGCCAGCTTTACAGGCTTGCCACGGGAACCTACAGCACGCCGATTAAAACGCCGGTGGAGACAATGCGGGCGGCAAATGAAACCTGCGGAAAATGTCACTGGTCGGAAAAATTTTACGGCGAACAATTGCGAGTTTTCAATCATTACGCGTTTGACGAAAAAAATTCGCTCAATCAAACGCGGCTGCTCGTCAAGGTCGGCGGCGGAAATCCGAAAACCGGACTCGCGACGGGAATTCACTGGCATATGAATCTCGGAAATGAAGTGTCGTTCATTTCAACGGACGAAAGCCGGCAGGATATTTCGTGGGTGCGGATGAAAGACCAGAACGGCAAAATTATTGATTACACAAAGAAAGACACAACGGTTTCCGATGAAGAAATCGAAAAATCGCCAAAGCGAAAAATGGATTGCATAGATTGTCATAATCGCCCGACGCATATTTATCTTTCGCCGAACAAAGCGGTTGACCAGTCGCTTGATGCCAAAAAACTCGATATTGAATTGCCTTTCGTCAAGATGAAATCGGTCGAAGTTCTTTCGCAGACTTACGCGACGACC
This sequence comes from Actinomycetota bacterium, assembly GCA_040005005.1. GTDB lineage: Bacteria > Acidobacteriota > Blastocatellia > Pyrinomonadales > Pyrinomonadaceae > JAFDVJ01. The sequence goes on along the minus strand of JBDTZT010000028.1, from coordinate 8,901 downwards.
GACGAAGCCTTGGGCGCGATCGCAACAAATTTTGACGGCTTTTACAAAACGACTTACCCGGAAGTTTACGCTTCCAAAAAGTCTTCGATTGATAATGCCGTGATCGAATTGCAGCGAATTTATCAAACCTATTTTTTCCCCGAAATGAAAACCGATTGGTCGTCGCAGATCAACAATATCGGTCATTACAACGCGCAGGGTTGTTTCCGCTGTCACGACGGACAGCATTTCAGCCGCGAAGGACAAGTTATCCGCAACGAGTGTAATATTTGCCACACGACGCTTGACCAAACCTTCGCCGGGAAAACCATCGCTTCAAAAGACGGCGCGTTTCAGCATCCGGTCAATCTCGGCGACCGCAACACCTATCAATGTGCCGTCTGCCACAAAGGCGACCGTTCGTTCAAACATCCACTTAATCTCGGCGATATTTCAAGGTTTGAATGCGCGGAATGTCATCAAGGACAAACCTACAAAATGAATCTGCCATAAATTTTAACGCATTCAAAACAAGAACCACGCCGATTAAAGTTTATCGGCGTAGTTCTTTGATTCAAAAACGACCTAAAGTTTTAGCGGTCAGCGCCTCCGAAATAGATTCTCAGCGAGGTGTATGGCAAGTGTGCCTTGTAATCCTGAGTCCTCTGGAATTTTTCGCGGTAATTGTAATATTGATAACCGATGTTCCAGTAAATGTTTTTCGTCAAGCGTGCTTCAATTCTGAATTCCGGCGATTGAAATTGCAGCGGATACGAATTGACGAAGTTTTGGGTCGCGGTTGAAAGCCGGTTGCCCTGTCCCAAATCTTTGCTGATGCGGTAGCTTCCGTAAAGCGTTACGCGTTTGAACGGTTGCGCGTAAACATCCAAATAAGCGTAATGGTCGCGCACGAAGAATTGGCTGAAACCTTGCAGGATGACGCCGTTGACGGGAACGAAAATCGCTACTCCGCTGGTTTGATGCGTGTAGGTGTAGCCCGTCTCAAACGAAAGTTTAGCGATTGGCGAATAGGTGATTGTTCCCGAATAAATGCGGCTTTTGATGCTCGCGCCGAAATCGCTCGGCAGAACATCGAGCGTCCGCGAAGGGTTTGAATTGTCCTTCGAAATTGCTGAAACATTGAGCGTTACTTTATTGAACGATAAACGGCTGCGCCCGCGAAAGTTTGTGAATTTGTAATTCGCCAGCCGCGTAAATACATTATCGGCTGAACCGTGTTCGAGATCCCAAAAGACGACCCAATTTTTCGTCGGTTTGATTTTCATTCCGGCGATCAGCGTGTTGGTCTGGTTGCTCTCTTCGACCAATTCATTTAAAGGATTCGTCGAAGAAGTCGGCGAAGTCAGTGTCAGGTTAAAGACGGTCAATTCGATCCGTCTGTTTGTGTAGCGGTAACCGATGTGAAAACCGACGCGGTTGTTAAATTGATAATCGCCTTCGACCATATTCGTAAAACGGCGGTAATCAGTGACCCGATATGCGTTTGACCTTGTGAACGTCGTTGCCAGAGGACTTCCGGCAGCATTGCGGCGGGCTAATTGTTCGGCGAAATTTTCACCGCCGTTGATGGCAAATTTGTCGAAATTAATTGTTTCGGAAATCGTAAAATCTTTGGTGGCAAAAAATGTCAATCCCAAATCACTTCTGGTTTGGATCCGCTTGGCATTGCCGCTGATGTTGAATTGGTCGAGATCAACCTGGTTATTTGAATTATCGCGTCCGGTGACCTTTTCAATCAGCGAAGATGTCGTCGCCGTACTTGAATAAATAACGCGTGCCGTAAAATCAACCTTTTTGGCAAAGTTTCGATGGGCATTAAACAGCGTGTAATAAGTATCACCATAAACCGGCATTTGCCGGCTGAAGGTTGCCAAGGCTGCATTGTTGGTCGGATTGTTGCCAACATTCGGTGCCGTAAGAAGATAATTCGTATCGTCCCGAAAATAACGATAACCTTGCGTCAGACCGAGATTGAAGCCGAGCAGTTTGCCTTCAACGCCGGCGCGAAAATCATTTGTCCGCGTATCATTGTTTGAAACGATTGGAAATTCATCGCTGTAAGCGCGAACTGTCCAACCGCCGGGACCGGCGTAACGGTCATACGAATAACCGAAATTCAGCCGCAGTTTTTCGCTTTGCGGGAACACGGTCAAATCAAAATCGCCCATATTGTTGCGCGTGTTTTGCGTGTGTTCGTTCAAAGCGTGATTGTTTAAATTGTTGAAATAAGTAATTTTCCGCACATTGGCATCAAAACGGTAAAAACCGTTTCTTTCAAGATTGACTCGCGTGTAACCCGTCGGGTCGGCGCCCCAACCCGAAGAATTAACGAGCAATGTGTCGAAATATTTGTTTTTACCGTCTTTGTCCTGCATTAAAAAACTTGAATTAAAAATGCGAAAGCCGGATTTGTAATTAAGATCACTGCGAAATTTATTCTCGCTTCCGTCAAGACGACGCCCGCGCACGCCGAGTTCGATGCTTGACTTAATCTTATATGCGCCGACTTCGACAATCTCATCGGACTGTGGCGTTGGCGTTGGCTGAGAAGTTTGTCCAAATATATTTTGCGCCGTCAAAAATGAACTTCCGAGCGCGAAAAAGAGAACGAATAATATTTTGCAGTTCGTCACCGGCTTTTTTGTTGAAATATTTTCGCAGAACATAATTTTCTCCTCTTATTCATTATCTGAAAAAGAAACTATCACTGTTTGACCCGTGAATCTTGGCGTGACAAATCGTGCAGTTTTGGAATCGGACGGTTGCCTGATTATGGAAAGAGGGCGTATCGGGAGCAAGTTGTTCCGTAATACTGCTGTGACATTCAATACAAAGTTGACGAACCGAACTGCGGTTGAGCATCTTCGGATTGTTTGAACCGTGCGGCGTATGACACGCCGTGCAGCCTTCCGTTTTGAGCGGAGCGTGTTCAAAAACAAATGGACCTTGCTTATCCGTATGACACTTGATGCATGCCGCATCCACGCCCACACTCAGCCTTGTCTGTTTTTGTTCAAAACCGCCATGTGCGTTGTGGCAGTCACTGCACTTCATCGCACCTTCGAGAACCTTATGATGATTCGGTTTGCTGAACTGCGATTTTACTTCCGAGTGACAAGTGATACAAAGCTGCGGCTCGCTCTTTTTGAGCATTGCGAGAGTCGCACTGCTCGGATTATTATTGGTCGTTTCGCCCGGATTTGTGATCGAACCGGCTTTGAACGAAGCGAGTTGCGGTCCGTGCGCCGTGTGACATTCCGTACAGCCGACATCATTGCGCCAATGCTCGCCGCGCCGAAAATTGTTATGACTTTCCTTGCCGGCGTGGCAGGAAAGACAGGTTTCCGAAATTTCTTTCGAGTTTTTGTTCTTAAATGAAATTATTTTTGTTTTGTCCGTTGCATCTTCCAAGTGCGCTTTGCCCGGTCCGTGACACGATTCACAGCCCTGAACTTTGTCTTTCCAACTATCTATCTGCGAAAGTTTTGAGTGTTTTGTTTCCGAAAAGCTCTTAAACTGGTCTTCGTGACAATCTTTACAGGAATCGCTTCCGACGTAGCCGTCTTTATTGTCCGGCACAAGACTCAATGCTTCCGTACGGTTGCCGCTAACGCCGAACACTTTTGAAAACGTTCCCGAAGCCAGCCAGATCAATAAAAAAAGCGTAAATGCCCCGAGCAAAACTACTTTTATATTTTTTGTTGAAGCCATAATTATTGCCTCCTGTGTGCCTTTTTGGTGCGCCGCTTAATTTGTTGAATTAAAGAAACTATTTGTGCTGTCTCAATTCTAATTTGTCTTTATTTGGCGTGTCTGTGAGCAATGTCACCGTGATTTGTGATGTTCGTCACAAATTAAAAGGATTTGAGGGTTTTTTTTATGATTGGCGAGCGAAAAGTTGATAGACTTTTTGAAGATTTGCGCCGAGCCTTTGCAGCAGGCGAAAACAAACTTCCGGCTCATTTTGCAGAAAGCGAAAAAAATCGTCGCTCTGAATACATTCAAAAAGACACGGCGTCACGGTTTTGAGAAGTGTTTCGTAAGGCAGATTAGCAATCGCTTCGGTCAAACCTAAAATTTCATCCGGCTCAATCGAACGAACGAGATTTTTTCCGGTCAGTTTGGCGCTGCTCAACATTTGTGCCTCTCCCATGAGCAGAAAAAAAATACAACCCGGCAATTCCCCGCTTGCAAAAACAATTTCGTTTTTTGTGAATCGTTTTTTTTGTTTGATGGCAGTCAGGGATTGCGCGATTTTGGGCGATAAGTCGCAAAATAAACTGTCAGCGGAAAATACGTTGCCGAAAAAATATTCAGAGATTGCCTGGTGTTCGATGAGCATTACCTTGACCTTAATTTTTTGTAAGGCGGTTTATGCTCTCATTTTTGAAACGGCAAAATTAGGACGCACATCACAGGAGAAAGTGATAAACGTCACAAAATTTGTCTTTTGAGTTAAACACCGACAATTGTTTCCAGTTTTTTCTTGTCGTGAATGATTAAGTCAGAGCCTTTCAAAGTGATCAGTTTTCTTTCCCGGAAAGTTTTTAAAAGTCTCGAAACCGTTTCGCGCGAAGTGCCGATCATTTCGGCAATTTCTTCGTGCGTATAGTTGATTTTTAGGCGAATACTGCCATTTTCGTTGCCGTGATGATTTCCATTGCCGTTTGAATTGCACCAACCGAGAAAGAGTTTTGCCAGTTTGTCGGCGACGGAACTGGACAATCCGAGCGAACAAATTTGCAGATGTGCCGTTTGATAATTCCGGCTCATTTGTTTGACCGCGCTCAGGCAGGCATCGCCATTTTGCTCGAGAAACCGCAGAAAATCGGTTTTTCTGAAATAATTTACCTGACATGGCTCCAAAACTTCCGCCGTTGCCTCATACGGCAAATCGGTAACTGCGGCGCTCAAACCCAAAACCTCGCCGGATTCGGCAATCTGCAAAATTATTATCTTGCCGTCCCGCGAACAAGTCGAAAGTTTAACGCGCCCGTCACATAAGATATAAACTCCGTTGGACATTTGTCCTTCGATAAAAAGAATCGAACCACGCGGATAAAGATTGGATATTTTTAGCGATTCAAGTTTCCGAAGAGTAGATTCCTGTAAATTACAGAAAAAACTTCCCGAGGGTATTTCGCAATCAACACATTTATGTTGAATTTTTAAATTATTGAAAACTCTCATGGCTTCTGTCATCAACCTAAACCGATTGGCCTCCTCTAAAACCATCTGCGCCACTTGCGTAACAAGCGGCAGTAATTCCGGTGAAAGCTCGATTTTCATTGCCTGAAGCGGCGGAATTGAAGCCGCAAAAAGCGTCCCATCGGGCGTGTCGCCCGGTAAAAGTATCGAGCAAATCTTTCAGACCGCTGTCGTGCGCCGTCAGGATAGGCCGCTACTCGCGGTCGCAAACGCGGACAAAGGCGACGCACTGTTCCTCTCTTTGCGCCGTTTTCGCCCGCGTCAATCAAGATGACTTTTTTGGCATTTTGCATCGGTTCAAGCAGCCGAAGCCTACCTTTTCCACCACCCAAACACTCGACGGTTTCGGGTCGAACCGCTTTCTCCAAAGCGCAAACAACCTTAATGCCAAGACCTTCGTCAACCATTAAAATGTCGCCGATTCCAAGAATCAGCACTTTTGATTTTTTAGCTTTCAAGTTCATCAGCTTTTTCAAATTTCCAATCGTCAAAATGGAAATTATTGTCCCTTTGCCTTCCGCGTAATCGTGCTAAAACAATATATAAACGGGAAGGCATTATCCTCAAATGTGCGGCTGACAAACCGGATTTTATTTCTGTTTTACTCTTATCGGTGAGTATAGAAGCCAAACCCGGTCTTGTCTGTGCGACAGCACACAGATCAGGATATTCATAAATACATTTGAAACATACTTCTGCAAAACGCGAACAATTGCTCGTTTTACGCCTTCTCGGAAAATTATTTAAAATAATCTATTTGTGGCACAATAAACTTCCTCAGTTCTTTTAATGCTTGAGAACTTTAGTTTTTCAGATGGCAAAATGTGTTCCATCAAATAGCCGGATATTTGGAGGAAGAGAGGATGTGTCTGGCAGATTTGGGCTCTCGCGGAGCTGCTTTCCAATTGGAAATGTTTGAAGAAGTAGGCGTCTTGTTTTTAACGAGAAGCAACATTGCTCAAGCGGAATTAAAGAAAATCCATTCAAAAATCCGCAACCTCTGTGGAAACAACCTTCGGCAAATTATGGCGAAGATTTACCGGCCGGGTTTATTCGCGAAGCTGGTTGGGATTATGAAATACCTTATTGCTCAAGCTGTTGGACTGCAAATTATGTCAGATAAACATTTTGCCAATAAATTGAAATTCTACTCAGGATTCAGATTTTGTTACTTAGGAAAGAATTTTGAAGTGATTTTAGTTATGTGGTTACAAACTTGTCGGTTGCTTTAATGCGAACGAAAAGAACGTGCAATTAGTCCGATTCCGCCAAACAAAAGCACGAGCATTGCAATCGTATTGAAAAGGCTTGTCGGCTGAAAATAAATTTGCAGATTCATAATAATGGCGGTAAAAATAATGATTATTCCAACACACAACAATATCCATCCGATAATTGATTTGCCGTTAAAAAACAAAAGACCAATGCCGAAAATCAAGGGCAAGAGCGAGATGCCAAAAGTGTTATAGCCCCACATTGTCCAAAAACTACTGGTCACGAGAACTTGATTTGTTAATAGATAGGCACCGGCGACTGCCATGATCAAACCAATCAGAAACTCTCCGATACCGCCGGATGTTCCGCCTGCGCCGCGAATCTCGTTTTCTTTATCAAATAATCCCATCTAAAATTCTCCTCGATCATCAACTTGAGATGAATGCGGAATCAATCTGTTTTCATCCTTCGGCATAATAATATTTGCAACCTTAAGAGTCTGGTTTTTTCGTCATTCCAAACTAGAAAAGTTCATCAGACGTGAAAAGTATGCTTCATTAATGTAAGAACACGCACGAAGTAAGGGCGTTTTCTTCGTTCTTACTTCGTGCGTGTTCTTACAATCTTTGTGATTGTTTTTCATTAACGCGCGGCGGCGGAAACGAATAGTCTGCTTTTGGCGGGACATTTTTGCAGAACATCTTTTAAATTTTCTTGCTGAATATTGATGCCGCGCGGATTCTTGTTGGCTTGCGATAAATATAAATAAACAAGTATTTCCTGAAGTCGTTCTCCCGTTAGTAAATCAATGACAAATTCTTGTTTAAGTTGGTTGACGTATGCCTGTGCTTTTTTCTCGAAATTATTATCCTGATAATTCATATAATGCCTTTGCCCCATAAAATCTAGTTAAAATTTAAGTTATCCTTGATAAAACGATGTAACTGAAAGAGTTTGAATTAAATGACTTTTCCAATTTTAAGTAATCGCTTTAGAATTTAAGACGCAGGTTTTTAATTGATTTGCAGAGTTTTTATTAAATCAGCCTTGACCGATAGATTTTTATATTTTTTACCAGGATGAAAATACGTTGTTTTTTTGTTATTTCCGGATCATTGTGCAGACAAAAAAGTTTTTTATCTGCACAATGATCCGGTAAGTTATGTTTCACACCAATCGTAGTTTCGCCAAAACCCATCTGACGTGTCCTCTAACTATTGCTGAATTTTATTCTTTAGACCTTAAAAGCAAGAAATCGGTTACGGTCCGGTATAAGCTGACATTTTTTTCAGCCATGCGTAAATAAATAATAAAGCAAGCCGTTTGAGGCTTTGAAGTACTGGTTTGCCGGTCAATAAATAATTAAAGTTGTTTTTGAGAGCGAGGGAAAAGAAAACCGTATGAATATAGTTCATACGCTCACTTACTGCTTGACACCTTATAGAATATGCGTTGAAAAAAAAATTCTCAAATTGGAGCGTAGTCGGCTTGTCTAATCGAGCACAACTTAACTTCATACGTAAATATTCGTAAATATTTTGCGCTCGCGCTCAGCCAGACAAGTCGACTGCGCTCTCAACGCAATGAAAGATTTCTTTTTTCAGGACGAGATATAGAAAAAATAAAAGGGAAGGCACCATATAGCCTTCCCTTTTATATCGTTGATTTTTCAACTCTTTCAAAGATTAGAAATCTTTTTTGTCACCAATTTTATCATCGGGATTAACCTTTTCGGCAATTTCATGACCGGCAACTCCGCCTGCGACACCGCCAACAACACCGCCGATAGCTGTTCCAACTACCGGAATCACAGAACCAACCGCAGCACCAGTGACTGCTCCGCCAACTACACCAGTGCCGGTTCCGACGGCATGAATATTTTTACCGTAACCGCTCCAGTCTTTTTGAATGTAATCAGCATCTTCCGAAGTGCGCGGATTAACACCCATAAAAATTCCGCCCTCTTTGATCCCCGATTCATATTCGGCAGCCTGTTCTTTAGGAATACCTGAACCGACTAATGCCCCAATTAAGCCGCCGGTTAAACCGCCAGCTCCGGCACCTGCTAAAGCTGCCGCAAGAGGTCCCCAAACAATTAAGCCTAAACCCGGCAAAAGAATATTTGTGCCGATGGCAGCGATTCCGCCGATGATTGCGCCCACTGTTCCGCCGATTGCCGAACCGGTTCCCGCGCCTTCAAGTGCTTTGCTGCCAAGTTCCGTATGAACCGTTCCTTCTCCAAAATGTCTATTTCGGGAATCGTCCGACATCATTAAATTGACATCATCGCGGCTATAGCCACGGCTTTCCAAGGCTGAATAAGCCCGTTCGGCACTATCTCTATCATTAAAAAGACCAGTTACAACTGGTTTTTGATCGTTTGTTTCGTTCATTAATTTGTTCCCCTTATTTATTTTTATTTTTATAAGTAATATTAGTTTCTAATTCGAATCTAATGTGACCGATAGGATAAATCTT